>NZ_VIDT01000999.1 GCF_006519715.1 Ideonella azotifigens | reverse complement strand
GACCAGCGGCCGGCGCAGCGTCGAAGCCATGCTCACAGCCCTGCGGTCTTCAGCCGGTTGGCCTGGCCGCGGTAGAAGGCCACCGGGTCTTGCGAGAACAGGCCGCGCAGGCCGAAGGCCTGGTTGATCTCGTCCAGGTGGTTCCAGCTGTAGTTGTCCTTCAGCACCGTGCCCCAGTGCGAGGAACACTGGCCGACCAGGCCGTCGCTGGCGCTGCCCTTGAAGCTGACGGAGGTCAGCGCCAGCAGCGCGTCGCTGATGTCCAGCGGGTTGGTCAGCACCCAGTTGCCGCCCACCGAGTAGTAGCGCACGCCGTTCACCAGCTCAGGGCCTGAGCCACAGCTGCTGGTGGGCTGGCCGGCCGGGTACTTGGCGTTGAAGGCGGCGCTGCCGGCGGTGGTCAGTGAGTTCATCGCCGCTTCCGAGTCCTGCGGCATGCCCGGGTTGCCCGAGAGCAGGCTGATGACGGCGGCAAAAGCGTCGAACACCGCAGCCACCCATGCCGTGGTGCCGGTGGCGGTGGTGCCGGCCTTGATGTCGTCGGCCACCGGGCTACCGGTGTGCGGGCCGCCCACGCTGGTGATGGAGGCGACCAGGCTGGGCGCGACGGCGGCCACGTAGCGCACCGTCGGGCCGCCATGGCTGTGGCCGATCAGGTTGAACTTCTGGTAGCCGTAGCTGGCCTGGTAGCGCTTGATTTCGGACAGCAGTTGCTCGCCACGCACCTCGGTCGAATTGGCCGCCGAGACCTGCGAGACGATGACCTTGGCACCGCCAGACTGCAGCGGCGAGACGATGCCGTACCAGTAGTCGATCGGGCCGATGGCGTCGAAGCCGAACAGGCCGTGCACCAGCACGATGGGGTACTTGGTCTGGGTGTAGGTGTCGGCGGCCTGTACCGTGTTCGGCAGCACGGTGGTGGCCAGGCAGGCGGCGGCGATCAGGCTTTTGGCAAGGGCAGGGGCGAGGCGTTTGGTCATGCGTGTCTCCAACTGGGTTTGAGATTCCACGCTCTGAAGTCAGGTCCGAGGGACCGCTGGACGCTGCGCTTGCCGACGTGGTGGGGCGCATTACAGAACGACCGTGCTATTTCTCTTCCAGGTGTCTTCCCGAGGGATGTGCCCAGTCGCAACTCGTGCTCCGGGGGCATGGTTTTGCCCTGGCGGAGACGCAGCTGGCGGGCCTGGCAAGCCGCTCACTGACCCACCCGGTCAGGCGCTTGGCCGTGCGATCCATCACCGCCGCCGAGGTCGGGAATTCGCTTCTTGATACTGGATGCGTGTACAGTGTTTTGACACCGCCTGCCGTTCGCGGGTGTTTCCAGCCTTCCCCGCCCAAGCCCCTCCGGTTTTTCCCTGATGCCAGCCGCCGCCATCGAAGAATTTGTCCTGCGGGCCTTGCCCGAGCCGGAAGACGATGGCCCTTCGGCGGCCGCGCGACCGGCCGCAAGCGACAAGCCCAACCCGCTGGACACCCTCTGGCGCGGCAGCGAATGGGCCCGCGCACCGGCCAGCAATTGGC
>NZ_VIDT01000998.1 GCF_006519715.1 Ideonella azotifigens | reverse complement strand
CTTCTATTCGACCGGGGCCTTGTTCGCTCACCGCATTCCCACCCGCGCGCTGGACGCCAAGGGCCGCCCTGTGCAGGCCTGGGTGCCGGCTGACGCGCCCGGCGTGCAGGTGATCGACGACTGGGATGCCTTTGGCCAGCGCACCACCGCCAGCGGCAGCGTGCGCTTCGACCAGGTGCAGGTGGACCCGGAAGACGTGCTGCCGCTGTGGCGGCTGGCCGAGCGGCCCGGGCTCTATGGCCCGGTGTCGCAGCTGATCCAGGCCGCCATCGACCAGGGCATTGCACAGGCCGCGCTGGCCGACGCGCTCGTCTACGTGCGCGAACGCGCCCGCCCCTGGGTCGACTCCGGCCTGGAACGCGCCAGTGACGACCCGCATCTGATCGCCGAGGTCGGCCGGCTGCAAATCACGCTGCATGCAGCCCACGAGCTGCTGCGCGAAGCCGCCAGCACGCTGGACGAACTGGCGGCCAGCGCGCTGGATGCCGAAGGCCGCTGGACGCCTTTGAGCGCCGAGGCCAGCGCGCACGCCTCGGTCACCGTCGCGCAAGCCAAGGTGATGACGACCCGCGCCGCGCTGGCCGCCAGCGAGCAGCTGTTCGAGCTGGCCGGCTCGTCCGCCACCCGGCTCTCGCGCCATCTGGACCGCCACTGGCGCAACGCCCGCGTGCACACGCTGCACGACCCGGTGGACCTGAAGCAGCGCGACATCGGCCGCTTCCGGCTCGATGGCCGCCCGACCGAACCCAGCCCTTACGCCTGAGTGTGAACGGCTGTGCCCACGAGGATCATTCGATGAGCCTGCTGTCGCTCGCTTCCGCCACGCCTTCCGCTGTGGCCGCTCCGGCGCCCGAGCCGCTGATCCGCCTGGAAGACGTCGCCAAGCGCTTTCTGCTGCCAGGCGGCGCTCACTTCGACGCGGTGAAACCGACCTCGCTGGAAGTGCAGCGCGGCGACGTGTTTGGCCTGGTCGGCAAGAGCGGCGCAGGCAAGAGCACCCTGCTGCGGCTGATCAACCTGCTGGAGCGGCCGGACCAGGGCCGCGTGTGGGTGGCCGGCCGCGAGTTGACGGCGCTGAGCAAGCCGGCGCTGCGCGACGCGCGCCAGCAGATCGGCATGATCTTCCAGCAGTTCAACCTGCTGCAGAACGCCAGCGTGTTCGACAACGTGGCCTTCCCGCTGCGCCTGCACAAGCTGCAGGGCGGCAAGGCCGCGGGCATTGCCAGGCGCGTGCACGAATGCCTGGCGCTGGTCGACCTGGCCGACAAGCAGCACAGCTTCCCGGCCCAGCTCTCCGGCGGGCAGAAGCAGCGCGTGGCGATTGCCCGCGCGCTGGCCAGCCAGCCCGCGGTGCTGCTGTGCGACGAACCGACTTCGGCACTGGACGCCGAGACCACCGAATCGCTGCTGGCCACGTTGCGCGACATCAACACCCAGCTGGGCGTGACCATCGTCATCGTGACCCATGAGCTGGCGGTGATCGACACGCTGTGCCGCCACGTCGCCGTCATTGAAGACGGCCAG
>NZ_VIDT01000997.1 GCF_006519715.1 Ideonella azotifigens | reverse complement strand
GCGGCCGATGACTTCGCCGGTGGCGGGGTTGACGACGTTCAGCGTGCGGCCGCCGGTGGCATCCACCCACTCGCCATTGATCAGCAGCTGGGTGTCTTTGTAGGCGGGGTGCGAGGGATTGGACATGATGTGCTCCACAGTCACGGGTCAAGGCATGGGGGCCGCTGCGGCCGGCGCGACCGGTGAAGGCCGGCAGGATGCAGCGGCGGGCGTGGCCGCAATGTTCGCACCGATGGCAAACCCTTGCAGGTGATGTCGGATGTCAGACATGTTGTGGAACGGCCCGTCGTCTTCGTCTTCCTGACAGCGCCACAATCGGCCCGAATGAGCCCCGCGCAGCCTTCCATCCCAGGTGACTGCTTTGCGCCCGACTACGCGCAGGCGAGGCGGCGCTTTCTGCAAGCCGCCCAAGCCGCGACATTGACCGTGCACAGCGAGCCGCACCCGCTGCCCGGCCGGGACGGCGAGGCGCTGGCGGTGGACGCGGTGCTGGATGGCGCGCCCGACACGCAACGGCTGCTGATCGTCTCCAGCGGCTGCCACGGCATTGAAGGCCATGCCGGCTCGGCCGTGCAGATCGCGCTGCTGCGCGACGCCGTGTTCCGCAAAGCGGCCCACGGGGCCGGCGTGGCTTTGCTGCACCTGCATGCCCTGAACCCGCATGGCTTTTCATTCGGCCACCGGGTGACGCACGAAAACGTGGACCTGAACCGGAATTTCGTCGACTTCAGCCAGCCGCGGCCGCACAACCCGCTGCTGCCGCGGCTGGCCCCTGTGCTGCTGCCCGAGCGCTGGCCGCCCACGCCGGGCAACCGGCTGGCGCTGTACGGCTTTGCCTTGCGCCACGGCATTCGCGCCACGCAGACCACCATTTCGCAAGGCCAGTACCAGGATCCGGAAGGGCTGTTTTTCGGTGGCAACGGCCCGAGCTGGAGCCGACTGGCGCTGGAACGGCTGCTGGCGCGCTTTGGCAGCCACGCCCGCCGCATCGGCTGGATCGACGTTCACACCGGACTGGGCCCGAACGGCGTGGCCGAGCGCATCCTGGCTGGGCGGCCTGAACCGGTGCTGCTCAAACGCGCGCGGGCCTGGTGGGGCCCTGGACTCACCTGCACGCAGGAAGGCTCTTCCAGTTCAGCGGTGCTGATGGGCGAGATGTGGCAGGCGGCAGCGGCAACCTGCCCGCAGGCCGAGCTGACGGCCATGGTGATGGAGGTGGGCACCCAGTCCAAGCTGAAAGTGCTGGACGCCTTGCGCGGCGACCAGTGGCTGCGCCTGCATCCGCAAGCCGGCGAGAAGCAGCGTGCGGCCATCCACCAGCGCATGCGCGAGGCGTTCTACACCGAGACACCGGCTTGGCAGGCGGCCGTGCTGGCGCAGGGCTGCGAGCTGGCCTTGCAGGCCGTGCGCGGCCTCGCGGCGACCTGAGCCAGCATCTCAGCCCTTTGCCGCCCAGGCCAGCAGCGGCGCCCACTGCGCCAGGTCCTGCGCCACGCGGCCGGGCGCCACGTCCCACAGCGTCAG
>NZ_VIDT01000996.1 GCF_006519715.1 Ideonella azotifigens | reverse complement strand
GTGGCGCGTTTGCTGGACCAGCTGCCGCAGCGCCGCTCACGGGTGCTGCAGGTGCGCAACCGGGCGGTGTTCGAAGTGGCGGCGCTGCTGCGCGAGCTGGCCGGCGTTTCGACGGCGGCCGCCGTCGAGCCGGCGCTGGCAGTGGACTGAAGACCTACTTCGCCTTGTAAATCGCATCCAGCCGGTCCGGCGTGGCGCTGACACGCTCCAGCGCCGGGTAGCGCAGGCCGCCGCGCCAGTCGATGCGGGCGCTGAAGAAATGGTCGCCGTCCTTGACCAGCAGCTGGATCGGCGCCTTGCCGTCGATGTTGGCGGTGACGGCGGCCGTCAGCCGCTCGGGCCGGTAGCTGCGTTCGTTGACGGCCAGCACCTGCATGCCCGCGGCAAGTCCCGCCTGGAAGGCCGGGCTGTCCCAGTAGACCTGGTCCAGCTTGCCGTCGCTGGTCACGCGCAGGCCGAGTGAATAGGCCATGTCCTGCGGGCGCTCGTCGCCTTCAGGGCCGCTCCAGCCACGTTCCTGGGCCGAGAACCGGCTTTCTTCGGTGCGCCAGCGCAGCTGCCAGCCGGCATGGCTCACGCCGTCCAGCGGAGCGACGGTGCCGGTGCGGTTCAGGCGCTCGCGCCAGAAACCGGCCCAGTCATGCGGTTGCAAGGCGTTCAGTGCCGTGACCAGCTCGTCGAAGGTGTAGGTCAGCGGCTGGATCGAGCCATCTGCGCGCTGCTGCGGTGTGCGGCCGAAGAAGCTGCGCGCGAAGTCGTCCAGCGACTTCTTGCCGCCGCTTTTCTCGCGGATCAGCGTGTCGGCGTCCAGCCACAGCAGCAGGCCTTCGTCGTAGTAGTCGCTGCTGCGCTGCCAGTCTTCCCATTCGGCCGTGTGGCCGGGGCCCAGCGTGGCTTCGTTGGTGGTGTCCTGCAGGCTGCGCCAGACCCGGCCGCTGCGGGCCTGCGCGTCGGCCGCAACCGCAGCCAGCCGGTCGCGCGCCTGCTCGGGCGTGGACAGCCCGCTGCGCGCGGCCAGCACATGGCCCCAGTACTGCGTGAGCCCTTCGTAGACCCACAGCAGCGAGTTGCGCATGGGGGTGTTGTAGTGCGGCGTCCAGAGGTCGGCCGGGCGACGGAACTTGCCGTTCCAGGCGTGCACGTATTCGTGCGGCAGCAGTTCGCGGCCGCGGATGGCCTTGTCCCAGTCGCTGAAGTAGTCGGCCTCCAGGCCGTTTTCGCTGGACTCGTGGTGCTCCAGGCCGATGCCGCCGAACTCGTCGGACAACGCCAGCAGGAAGTCGTATTGCCGGTACGGGCGGTGGCCGAACAGCTTGTCGGCCTGCTGCACCAGGGCCTTGTGGGCCGCAAGCTGCGCGGCGGTGGCGACGAGCTGGCCAGGCTCGTCGGCCAGCAGGTTCAGCGCCACGGCGTGCGGCGTGCCGGGCGGGTCCAGCTCGATTCGTTTGGTGTAGCGGCCGGCGAACAGCGGTGAGTCGACCAGGGTTTCGAGGCCAACCTCGGCGTAGTCCACCCAGCCGTCCTC
>NZ_VIDT01000995.1 GCF_006519715.1 Ideonella azotifigens | reverse complement strand
GTGCAGCGCCCCGACGGCAACTACGCCTACCGCTTGCGCGCCCAGCTCAGCGAGGCGACCGAACACCGCATCGGCCTCAAAGGCACCGCGCGGCTGCAGGCCGGCTGGGTGCCGCTGGGCTACTGGGTGCTGCGCCGCCCACTGGCCATGGCCAGGCAGTACATGGCGCTATGACCAGCCTGGCTGTCCTGCGCGAAGAGCTGGGCCTGTACCCGGCGCCCCGGCTGGCCGATGGCCAGCCAGCGTGGACGCTGCACGACCCGGTGAAGAACCAGTTCTTCCAGCTCGACTGGCCCAGCTTCGAAATCCTCAGCCGCTGGCACCTGCGCCAGCCGGCCGAGATTGCCGCGGCCGTGTCGCAAGACACCACGCTCACGCTGGCCGAGGCTGACGTGCTGCGACTGCAGGACTTCCTGAAGCAGAACCAGCTGCTGCAGCCCTCCGCAGGCCAGGCGCGCGAACTGGCCGCCCGGCTGCAGCGCCAGCGTGGCAGCGTGTGGACCTGGCTGCTGCATCACTACCTGTTTTTCCGCGTGCCACTGCTGCGTGCAGACCGCCTGCTGGGCTGGCTCGCGCCGCGGCTCTCGGCGCTGTTCTCGCGCCGCTTCCTGGGGCTCACGCTCATCGTTGGCCTGCTGGGCCTGGCGGGGGTGCTGCGCAATGCCGAGGCCTATGCCGGCACGCTGGTCGACCTGTTCAGCTGGCAAGGCCTGGCGGCTTACGGCATGACGCTGGCGGCCGTGAAACTGGCGCACGAACTCTCGCACGGCCTGATGGCCAAGCGCTTCGGCTGCCGCGTGCCGACCATGGGCGTGGCGCTGATGGTGCTGTGGCCGGTGGCCTACACCGACACGACGGAGGTCTGGAAACTGCCACGCGCTCGCCAGCGGCTGGCCGTCGCCGGGGCCGGCATTGGCGCCGAGCTGGTGATCGCCGCCTGGGCCACTGCGGCCTGGCTGTGGCTGCCCGAGGGCGGTTTGAAAACTGCCGCCTTCCTGCTCTCCAGCACCACCTGGATCTCGACGCTGCTGGTCAACGCCAGCCCCTTCATGCGCTTCGACGGCTACTTCCTGCTGTCCGACGCCGTCAACATGCCCAACCTGCACGCACGCGCCTTTGCGCTGGCGCGCTGGCAACTGCGCGAGATGCTGTTCAGCCTCGGCGAGCCAGCGCCCGAAGCCTTCTCGCGCCGCAAGACGCTGGCGCTGGTCGCCTTTGCCTGGGGCACCTGGCTGTACCGCCTGGGCCTGTTCCTGGGCGTGGCGCTGCTGGTCTATCACTTCTTCATCAAGGCGGTCGGCATCGCCTTGTTCGGCATCGAGCTGGTGTGGTTCATTGCCGCGCCGGTGGCCAGCGAGCTGAAGGCCTGGTGGGCGCGGCGCGATCGCATCCACCCCCGGCGCGGCCTGCTGCTGGCCTTGCCGCTGCTGGCGCTGGTGTTGCTGTTCGTGCTGCCCTTGCCGGGCCGCGTGACAGGCATGGGCCAACACCCCTAGCGGATGCGCTGCAGTCGTGAGAGAGACGGCAGCGCG
>NZ_VIDT01000994.1 GCF_006519715.1 Ideonella azotifigens | reverse complement strand
GAACTTCGCCGTCACTCGCTCACCCGGCACGAACGCCAGTTGCAGGCCGGGCAATTCCAGCTTCATCGGCGCGTTCTGCAAGACCAGCATGACCTGGAACAGCGGCGTGAAGCTGCTGTCGCGCTCAGGCTGAAGCGCCTCGACCAATTGCTCGAACTGCACGTCCTGGTTCGCGTAGGCATCCAGCGTGTGGCCCCTCACCTGCGCCAGCAGCGCATTGAATCCGAGGCCGAGGTCGACCTGAGTACGCAGCACCAGCGTGTTGACGAACAGGCCGATCAGCCCCTCGATCTCGGCGCGGTTGCGGTTGGCGATGGGCGTGCCGATGCAGATGTCGGTCTGCCCGGCCTGGCGCGCCAGCAGCACGTTGAAGGCGGCGCACAGTGTCATGAACAAGGTGCTCTGGCGCTTTCGGCCCAGCGCCAGCAGCTTGGCATGCACCTCCGCAGGCACGGCATACGCCACCGAGGCGCCGGATTGGCTCTGCACCGCAGGGCGTGGCCTGTCGGTGGGCAAGGCCAGCAGCTGCGGACTGCCCGCGAGTTGCTGGCGCCAGTAAGCCAGTTGCTGCGCCAGCACCTCGCCAGCCAGCCATTGCCGCTGCCAGCGGGCGAAATCGACGTAGCGCATCGGCAGCTCGGGCAGCGCCGCGGTGGCCCCCATCGCGCGGCCGGCATACAGCACACCGACTTCCCGCACCAGGATGCCCATGGACCAGCCGTCGGAGACGATGTGGTGCATCGTCAGCAGCAGCAGGTGTTCCTCGTCGCCGAGCTGCAGCAGGCCACCGCGGACCAACGGGCCGGTCTGCAGGTCGAATGGGGTGCGCGCCTGGTCCAGCATCAACCACTGCATCCGGGCCTCGCGCTCCATGCGCGGCAGATCGCGCAGGTCGTTGAGCGCCAGCGTCACCTCCAGGCGCGGCAGGATCTTCTGCACCGGCATGCCGCCGGTGCTTTCGAAGTACGCGCGCAGCGCGTCATGGCGGCCGATCACCGCGTTGAACGCGAAGGCCAGGGCCTCGTGGTCCAGCTTGCCCGTGAGGCGCACGGCCGCGGGGATGTTGTAGAGCGGGCTGTGGCGTTCCAGCTGGTCCAGGAACCACAGCCGCTGCTGGGCAAAGGACAGCGGATGACCTTCCGAGGTCTCGGCCGGCGCGGACGGCACGGCGGCCGGCACGGCGGCCGGCACAGCGGTCGGTTCTGCGGTCGGTTCGGCCTCATCGGGCGCCACCAGTTGCACCATCTCGCCCAGCGTGGGCGCCTCGAAGATTGCGCGCAGCGAGATCTCGGTGCCAAACGCCGCGTTGACGCGCGACATCAGCTGCGTGGCCAGCAAGGAATGGCCGCCCAGGTCGAAGAAGTTGTCGCCCAGGCCGACCTGTTCGACCTTCAGCACGTCCTTCCAGACCGCTGCCAGCTTCAGCGCGTTCTCGGTGCGGGGCGCCAGGTATGCGACCTCGCTCTGTGACATGTCAGGCGCGGGCAGCGCCTTGCGGTCCACCTTGCCATTGGCCGTCAGCGGCATCGCCT
>NZ_VIDT01000993.1 GCF_006519715.1 Ideonella azotifigens | reverse complement strand
GCCAGCCTGGGCTATTCCGACAAGACCCACTGGTTCCGCGCCCGCGTGCTGCAGCGCGACCCAACCGAGCTCCGGCGCCTGCTGGAGATTGCCTACCCGGTGCTGGACCGCATCGAGCTGCACCTGCAGGTCACGCCGGCCGGCCAGCCGCCGTCCTGGCACAAGGAGCTGGTGCTGGGCGACAAGCAGGCCTTCGAGCTGCGCCCAGTGCGGCATGCCAACTTCGTCGTGCCGGTGGACATTCCGCTGGGCGCCGAGCTGGAGGTGCTGGCCCGCGTGACGACCAGCAGCGCGGTGCAATTCCCGCTGCTGCTGTGGACACCGGCCACCTTCCATCCACACGCAGAGGACACCAACCTGCTGCTGGGGGGCTACCTCGGGCTGATGTTCGGCCTGCTGGCCTACAACCTGATCCTGTGGGCCTCGGTGCGCGAGCGAGGCTACCTGCTTTACGGGCTGTGGGTGATCTCGATTGCCGGCTGCATCACCTCGCTCAAGGGCTTGAGCTTCCAGTACCTGTGGCCGCATGCCACGCAGTGGAACGACACCGCCATCGTCGTGCTGCTGGCGCTGACCGGCGCCTCCGGCTCGGCCTTCGCCGCCGATTTCATCCGCATCGTCCCCGGGCCGCGCTGGCGCCGCTGGGCCATCCACTGCACGACCGGGGCCTCCCTGCTGGTGGCTGCGGCCGCGCTGGTGCTGCCGTACAGCGTGGCGATCCGCACGGCGATCTCCAGTTCGGTCGTCGCCATCTTCATCCTGACGGTACTGGCGCTGCTGCGGGCGCGCGAAGGCTACGCGCCGGCCCGCATCTTCCTGCTGGCCTTCGGCTCGGTGCTGCTGGGCGGCGTGCTGCTGGCGCTGGACAAGTTCGGCCTGGTAGCGCGCAGCGTGTTCACTGAAAACGCGCTGCAACTGGGCAGCGCGATGGAAGTGCTGATGATTTCGCTGGGCCTGGCCAGCCGGCTCAACGAAGAGCGCGAGCTGCGCGTGAAGAGCCAGATCGAGGCGCTCAAGGCCCAGCGGGAAGCCCAAGAGTTGCTCGAAGCCAGGGTCAACGAACGAACGAGCGCGTTGGAGCAGGCCAACCGCCGGCTGGCCGAGCTGAGCATGACCGACGGGCTGACCGCGATTCCGAACCGCCGCTTCCTGGACCAGGCGCTGGAGCACCTGATCGGCGAAGCCATCGGCAGCAAACGCTCGCTGTCTCTGGCGCTGATCGACGTCGACCATTTCAAGCAGTTCAACGACACCCACGGCCATCTCGCGGGCGACCAGTGCCTGCAGGTCGTGGCGCTGGAGCTGCAGCGCCAGGCCCACCGCACCGAGGACCTGGTGGCACGCTTTGGCGGCGAGGAGTTCTGCATCGTGATGCCGCATGCCGGACCGGATGGCGCGCTGACCGTGGCCGAGCGCATGCGCCAGGCGGTGCAGGCGCTGGCGGTGCCGACCTCGGTCGGCGCGGTCGGCATCACCGTCAGCATTGGCGTCTGCAGCCTGGTGCCGCGCACGCCGGAAGACCTGGCGGTGCTGCTGAAG
>NZ_VIDT01000992.1 GCF_006519715.1 Ideonella azotifigens | reverse complement strand
CTCGCTGCCCGCCAGCGCGATGACAGACGCGGCTGACGCGCTGCCCGTGCAGCTGACGCTGCGCCGCAGCGGCCAGACGCTGACGGTGCCGGGCGGTCAGTCGCTGCTCACTGCGCTGGAAGCCCAGGGCTTCAAGCCGCCTTCGGGTTGCCGCATGGGCATTTGCCACACCTGCGTCTGCACCCGCGTGGAAGGCATGACGCAAGACCTGGTGAACGGCCAGCGCGACGCCGAGCCGCAAGCCGCGCTGCGGCTGTGCGTCAGCCGCCCCTGCACCGATTTGACGATCGACCTTTGATTCCATTGAATTCATGAGTGTTGCTGCCCTGACCCCCGACCAGCTCGAACGCTTCGGCGCCGAGATCGACGCGCTGCGTGCCCGCACCGAGGCCACCATTGGCGAGCGCGATTCACGCTACATCCGCAACGTGGTGAAGGCTGTGCGCTACACCGGCGTGGCCGGCCGCGTGCTGCTGATGGCCGGCGCCTTCCTGCCCGCGCCGTGGTGGCTGGCCGCCTGGGTGCTGGGCGCGCTGTCGCTCGGCCTGTCGAAGATCATCGACAACATGGAACTGGGCCACAACGTGATGCACGGCCAGTACGACTGGATGGGCGACCCTCACCTGCAGGGCAAGACCTTCGAGTGGGACATCGTCGCCACCGCCGACAGCTGGCGCAAGACGCACAATTTCCGCCACCACACGTACACCAACGTGCACGGCATGGACGACGACATCGGCTACGGCGTGCTGCGCCTGTTCCCCGAGCAGAAGTGGCACCCTGCCCGCCTGCTGCAGCCGCTGTACGCGCTGATCTTCGCGCTGCTGTTCCAGTGGGGCGTGGCCATCCAGGATCTGCGCCTGGGCAACATCGGCAAGGGCCCGAAGCACCGCAAGCTGATCCTGCACCTGGCGCTGCCGGTGCTGCGCAAGGTGCGCTACCAATTGCTGAAGGACTATGTGTTCTTCCCGCTGCTGGCCGGCCCCGGCTTCCTGACCGTGTTCACCGGCAACCTGGTGGCCAATGGCCTGCGCAACCTGTGGACCTACACCATCATCTTCTGCGGCCACTTCACGACCGAGGTGCATACCTTCCCGAAGAGCGTGGTGCGCAAGGAGACCCGGCCGCAGTGGTACTTCCGCCAGATCCTGGGCTCGTCCAACCTCTCGGGTGGCTTCCTGCTGAACTTCATGTCCGGCAACCTGAGCCACCAGATCGAACACCACCTGTTCCCGGACGTGCCGGCCAACCGCTACGTCGAAATGGCGCCGGTGGTGAAGGACATCTGCCGCCGCTACGGCGTGCCCTACAACACCGGCTCGCTGACACGCCAGTTCGGCCAGGTGATCTGGCGCATCGTGCGCCACAGCTTCCCCAGCCAGCCACTGCGCACGCAGCTGGCCGGCAACGCCGCTGGCGGTTGAGGCCCACTGCCACAGGGCTGCGAAGCCTCTGCGCAATAAGCAATCGCTGAGGCCGCTCAGCCTGGCAGGCTGGCGGCGGCGAGGCGCCGCAGCGTGTCGACCAGCAAGGCCACATCGG
>NZ_VIDT01000991.1 GCF_006519715.1 Ideonella azotifigens | reverse complement strand
GCGAATTCTGCGACCTGATGCTGATGGCCAATGGCCGCTACGCCAGCCTGCTGCACGGGCACCTGACGACGCTGGACGGCGCCTGAGCCCGCGCGCATGAGTCCACAGCTGCATTTGCCTGACCTGCCCGAGGTGCCCGTGGCATTGGGGCACGAGAAAACGCCGCCGCCCGACCAGGCGAGCGCCGCCGACATCCGCGCCAGCTGGCGCCAGCGCATCGGCAGCCTGCTGGGCACCGCCATTCCGTTGCTGATCATGACCTTGCTGGCCCTGGGCTCCTGGTGGCTGGTGAAGAATTCGCCGCAGCCGCCAAGCGAGCGGCTGCGCTCGGCCCCGGCCCATGTGCCGGACTACCGGCTGGAGCGCTTCACGCTGCAGCGCTACGACCCCAGCGGCCGGCTCAAGGTGCAGATCCAGGGCGAACACCTGCGCCACTTTCCCGACACCGACGAGGTCGAGATCGACACGGTGCACGTCGAAGGCTACGACCCTGACGGCCGGGTGACCCGTGCCACCGCGCGCGAGGCGATTGCCGCCGGTGACGGCTCGGTCGTGCAGCTGATTGGGGGCGCGCACGTCATCAGCACCGGCAACACCGGCGAAACCGTCGACTTCGTCGGCGAGCACCTGCTGGCCGATTTCAGGGCCCACGTGGTGCGCTCCGAGCGGCCGGTGCAGGTGCGCCAGGGCCGCAGCGAATTCACCGCCGATGCGATGGTCTACGACGAAGCCAGCAGCATCTTGACGCTGACCGGCCCGGCCCGCGCGGTGATGACGCCGGACCGGAGCGGCAAACGGTGAGCGCCGTGAAACCGCTGGTTTTCATCACCGGTGCTTCCAGTGGCATTGGCCAAGCGCTGGCCCTGCGCTATCACGCGGCTGGCTGGCGCGTGGCGCTGGTGGCTCGCCGGGCCGAGGTGCTGCAGGCCTGGGCGGTGCAGCAAGGCTGGGCGGCAGCGGACTTTCAGGTCTACGCGGCCGACGTGCAGCAGGTCGACAGCATTGTCGCCGCCGGCCAGCGCTGCATGGCCGAAGCTGGTTTGCCGGATGTGGTGATTGCCAACGCCGGCATCAGCGTCGGCATGGACAGCACGGTGCGCGAGGACCTGGCGGTGATGCAGGAGACCTTCGCGACCAACAACGTGGGCCTGGCGGCCACCTTTCATCCCTTCCTCGCGGCCATGCAGGCCCAGCGCCGCGGCACGCTGGTCGGCATTGCCAGCGTCACGGCGATCCGGGGTTTGCCTGGGCATGGGGCCTATTGCGCCAGCAAAGCCGCAGTGGTGGCTTATTGCGAGAGTTTGCGCGGGGAATGCCGGCCTTGCGGCGTGCGCGTCGTGACGCTGTTGCCAGGCTATATCCAAACTCCGCTGACGGCGTCGAATACCTATCCGATGCCGTTTCTGCTGACACCCGAGACATTTGCCGACAGGGCTTTCCGGGCCATTGCGGTGGGCACCAGCTACCGCGTGATCCCCTGGCAAATGGGGGTGGTGGCCAAGCTGCTGCGGCTGCTGCCCAACCCGGTGTTCGACCGTTTGCTGG
>NZ_VIDT01000990.1 GCF_006519715.1 Ideonella azotifigens | reverse complement strand
GACATGGCACGCCTGGCCGCGCTGCCTCACGTGCATTGCAAGCTCTCCGGCCTGCTCACCGAGGCCGCCGCAGGTGCGGGGCGCGTGGCATTGCAGCCCTTCGTGCAGGCGGTGTGGACGCTGTTCGGTCCGCATCGGCTGCTGTGGGGCAGCGACTGGCCGGTGCTTCGGCTGGCAAGCGACTACACCGCATGGCGCGCAATGGCCGAAGCGCTGATCGACGCCGTCGATCCTGCGCCCTCGGACGCCGACCGCGCTGCGCTTTTCGGCGGCAATGCCGCTGCCCTCTACCGACTCTGAACCCCCTCATGCTCACCGTCCTCTGCGAAACCCCTGGCCGCCTCGTCGCCCAAGACCGCCCGCGCCCCGTGCGCCAGCCCGGCGAGGTGATGCTGCGCGTCAAGCGAGTCGGCATCTGCGGCACCGACCTCCACATCTTCACGGGCAACCAGCCTTACCTCAACTATCCGCGGGTGATGGGGCATGAGTTCTCCGGCATCGTCGAGGAGACCGATCCGGCAAGCCCGCTGCAGGTCGGCGATCCGGCGTATGTGATGCCCTACCTGTCCTGCGGCCACTGCATCGCCTGCCGGCAAGGCAAGACCAATTGCTGCACCGACATCCGGGTGCTCGGCGTGCACCGCGACGGCGCGCTGACCGAGCTGCTGTGCGTGCCTGCCGGATTCGTGCACGCTGCGACCGGTGTCAGCCTGGACCAGGCGGCGATGCTCGAATTCCTGGCCATCGGTGCGCATGCAGTGCGCCGTGGCGAGATCGTGGCCGGCCAGCGCGTGCTGGTGGCCGGCGCAGGTCCCATCGGGCTGGCCGTGATGCTGTTCGCCAAGCTGCGCGGCGCGAGTGTGACGGCGCTGGACACGCGGCGCGACCGCCTCGACTTCGCGACGACGCACCTGGGCGTTGACGCAGCGGTGCCGGTGGGTGACGGCGACACGGACGAACTGGCCCGGCTGACCGACAACGAGTTTTTCGACGCAGTGTTCGATGCCACCGGCAACGCCAAGGCCATGGAACGCGGATTCCGCTTCATCGCGCATGGCGGGCGCTATGTGCTGGTCTCCATCGTGCAGGGAGCCATCGCCTTCTCGGACCCTGAATTCCACAAGCGCGAGGCCACGCTGCTGAGCAGCCGCAACGCGACGACCGAGGACTTCGAGACGGTGCTCGCGGCCATGCGCGCAGGCCAGGTGCCCGACGCGGCACTGGCCACGCACCGGCTGGCGCTGGCGAACCTCCCTGCCCGCTTCGAGCGCCTGCTCGATCCGGCCGAGGGCGTCATCAAGGCCATCGTCGAATGCTGAGCGCCTGACGATGCCGCTCGGCCATCCCATCCTCCAGTTCGGCACCAGCCGCTTTCTGCAGGCGCATGTCGACCTGTTCGTGTCGCAGGCGCTGGACGCTGGCCAGGCGCTGGGCGGCATCACCGTCGTGCAGACGACAGGCAGTGCGCAGGGCGCGGCGCGTGTCGCGGCGCTGGCCGAGGGCCGCGCTTACCCGGTGCGGCTGCAGGGCCTGATGCACGGGCGGGAAGT
>NZ_VIDT01000099.1 GCF_006519715.1 Ideonella azotifigens | reverse complement strand
CTTCAGGCGTCCGCGGGGTGCCTCTGGCCTGCAGATATGTCAACGAACCGCACAGCACATAGTTCATTTCGAGCACGGGGCGAACGACGACATCGGGGTCCAGCTGATCGTCCTGCCTCACGATCGTGAGGTCGAACTGGTGCAGTTCCTGCGCGGGCCGATCGGATGTGTGAATTTCGACCATGACATCGGGATGCTCACGTTGGAACTCGGCCACGCAAGGCGCCAACAGGTTGACCGCGACCAGGGAGGTCGTCACGACGCGCACGCTCCCCGATATCTCTCGCGAGTGCTGCTTTGCCTGGTCCCCCGCCTCGTCGATCTCGGCGAGGATGAGGCGCAGTCTGGACAGGTAGGCGTTGCCCGCCTGCGTGAGCGCGATTTTCCGGGTCGTGCGATGCAGCAGCCGGACGCTGAGCGAGCGCTCCAAGTCCTGGATCAGCCGGGTGACCACCGCCGGCGCGAGATCCATCTTGCGAGCGGCTGCGGCAAACCCGCCCTCGTCCACCACGCATCTGAAGACGTGCATCGATTGAAGAAGATCCATCGGGACACCCTTGCGTTGGTGCGCCTTCGGTTCGCGCTGGAGGCACTGCATCGGTCAATGAGCGCACCACCTCGTGACGAGCACGAGTGGTTGGTGGCTCGCAGCCGCGGGCCCGCCGCCTGTGGCCAAGGGCGTCAGCCCAGGCCGAATGTCTTGCGAAGACTTCCATCGACGGGGCCGGCCGGCATGAAGCGGCGCAACTTGCTCAGGAGCGATGCCTCGCCCTTGGGTGTGCGACGCATCCTCCAGTTGCCGAGCGCGGCGTCGACGATGGTGGCGGCGACGCTGTCCGGCCCCGGAGCCTTCTGGACGCTTCGCACGATGGCCTTTGACACGAGGTCCCGATCACCATCGTAGGCGGAGATTCGATTCGCCGTCTGCGGCGCGTTGAGGTCCAGATTGGTCTTGGTGTAGGACGGTTCGACCAACACCACACGGACTCCAAACTTGCGAACCTCGTGATCCAGCGTTTCCGACATCCCCTCGATGGCGTGCTTGGATGCGGAATAGAGCCCCATGTAGGGAGCGGGCAGGAAGCCCAGCACGGAACTCAGGTTGATGATCCTTCCGGAGCGCTGCTGCCGCATGTGCGGCAGCACGGCCTGCGTCGTGCGCAGGGTGCCGAACACGTTGGTGTCGAACAGCGCCTGTGCCTCGGCGATCGACGTCTCTTCAACCGATCCGAGCAAGGTCCCGCCAGCATTGTTGACAAGCACGTCGATCCGCTTGGACTTGCCGACGATGACGTCGATGGCTTGCTTCACGGAGGCGTCGTCACGCACATCCATTTCCACGAACTCGACTTCAGGGATGGCCTGTGCCTTCCTGATGTCTCGAACTGAGCCAAACACCTTGCAGCCCAGCCTTGCGAACTGTTCTGCAGTAGCGCGCCCGATGCCGGATGAGACGCCGGTGACGAAAACGACTTTGGAACTTGACATGTTCTTTCTTTCAGTGGGCTGTGGTGAACCGATGCTGTCTGGTGCCCGGTACCATGTTTTACTGTACCCTTTAGTCCACTAAAGTTTATCCCAACATAACGTACTGTCAAGTACAAAAAATCGTTGCGACGTTCGACCGCTTGCAGAGTGGAGACCCGCCGCGACTGCCGCAACTGCCGCGGGCGCGGTCGAGCTCATCGTCGATGAGGCAAGGGTGGGTGAGCCTCACCTTGCCGGCCAGCGGTCGAACGAAATTGCCGCTGGCCGATGGTGAAAACGAAGGCCTGTGCGCCTTCGTCCGACGACTGGCGAATCAGCTGGTAGATCGGCTGGTAGAGGCGTTGCGCATCGATCCTCAGCCTTGCTTCGCAGCCGCCGGCATTGCCGAAACATCCATCCACATCGCCCCCCACAGGTGCCCGTCCGGGTCGGCCAGGTCGCGGCCGTACATGAAGCCCCAGTCCTGAACCGGGTTCACGTCGGCCTGCCCGCCGTGGGCGGCTGCGGCGCTGTTCATCGCATCGACGGCCTCCCGGCTGTCCAGGCTGAGCGTGAGCATCGTCGAGGCGGTGCCGGCTGGTGGGAACGGCCGCTCGGTGAAGGTCCGCCATTTGGCGTGGGTGAGCAGCATCACCTGGATGGTCTCGCTCCAGACCATGCTGGCGCCGGTGTCGTCTGTCCATTGCGGGTTCGGCTCGAATCCCAGGGCCTTGTAGAAGGCGACCGATGCCTGGAGGTTGGCAACCGGCAGGCTGACGATGATCATCTTGGTCATAGGGTTTTCCTGTGGCTTGTCTGAGGGTTGAAGTCTTCACACCTGTGGAGACTCCACCCGCACGACGATCGACGACGGCCGGAATCGACAGGCGCGGCGTGGAACGCGCTGTCGATCCCCGGTGTGCCGGATCGTCGTTCCCCTGACTGGCCCGGTCGGCCAGGCTTTGGAAAGGGCACCATGAAACTACTCCTGACTTCCGCAGGCATCAAGAACCCGAGCATTCACGGCGCGCTGCTCGAACTGCTGGGCAAACCGATCGCCGACTGCCGCGCCCTTTGCATCCCGACAGCGGGATACGGGCATCCGCGTGTCACGCCTGACATGGCCTGGCATTTCGTGGCTGGCAAGGAGCTGGACACGCCGATGTGTGAACTTGGGTGGCGGTCCATCGGGCTGCTGGAACTCACGGCGCTGCCCAGCATCGACAAGGCACGCTGGGAATCGTGGGTGCGGCAGGCGGACGTGTTGCTGGTCAATGGCGGCGACCCGATGTACCTCTGTCACTGGATGCGGCAGTCCGGGCTTGCGGACCTTCTCCCCTTGCTGCCAGAGATGGTCTGGGTGGGCCTGAGCGCGGGAAGCATGGTGATGACGCCGCGGGTCGGGGTGGACTTCGTCTCGACCAAGCCCTCCATCACCGGTGACGACATTGCGCTCGGGATGGTCGACTTCTCGATCTTTCCTCACCTGGACTACCCGAGCTTCCCGGACAACACCATGGCATGCGCGGAAAAGTGGGCGGCCAGCCTCGGCTGCCCGTCATACGCCATCGATGACCAGACTGCCCTCAAGGTGGTGGACGGCTGCGTGGAAATTGTCTCGGAAGGGCACTGGAGGTTCTTCGGCCGATGAGGGCGAGCGCTGGTGTGCTTGCCGGGGCGAATTCGCCATGTCCTGTACCCATTTCGCGACCGCCTCACAAATGCCTCGTGCGGTATGGCCGCAGTCCATCAGGCGCAGGCAAATCCTGAGTCCTGTTTTCTTCGATCTGTCGAGAGGAAATACCTCAAGTCCATTCTTCACAGGCGGGCCAGCTGCTGTGAGAACATCGGTGCGGCGCCGCCAAACCAGACATGATGCTTGTCCTGAAGTGCGCGGCATGACTGCTGTTTTAGGGAGCTGCAGTTGAACAAACTACTTGCCGCCGCGGTTGCCGGATCGGCCTGCGGGCCATCGATGTCGGACGATGACGCAGGACCCGCCGTGGCCCGCATCCTGAATGCCATCCGGACGCATTTGGGCATGGAGGTCGCTTTCGTCTCCGAAATCGTCGGGGGGCGCCGCTTCTTTCGCCATGTCGATGCGCGAAACCCGGACGGGTTTGTCCAGCCGGGCAATTCCGACCCCGTGGAAGACAGCTACTGCCAACGTGTCGTCGATGGCAGGCTGCCGGAGCTCATGACCGATGCCTGCATGAACGCCGAGGCGCTCAGCTTGCCGGCGACACGCGCGTTGCCGGTGGGCGCCCACATGAGCGTGCCCATCCGGCTTCACGACGGGCGTGTGTACGGCACGTTCTGCTGCTTCAGTCATGCGGCCAATGAAACCTTGAATGATCGCGATCTGGGCATGATGCGAGTCTTTGCCGAAATGGTCGCAGAGCAGGTCGATGCAGACTTGTCGAAGCACAAGGCGATCCAGACGATCGAGCGGCAGATCGACAGGGTTTTTGAATCGGGCGGGCTCGGGATGGTCTACCAACCGATCTACGACGTCATCGACGATCGGGTCGTCGGTTTCGAATCGCTTGCCCGCTTTTCCTCTGAGCCCTATCGCACGCCCGATGTCTGGTTTGCCGAGGCTGCCTGGGTGGGGCGGGAGCTGGAGTTGGAATCGAAGGCCATCCGCATGGCCCTGACTGCGCTCAAGGTTCTGCCTGCCGAGGTTTATGTGGCTGTGAATGCGTCGCCCGAGATGATCGTCAAGGGCCGGATCGCTGATGCGCTGCAGGATTTGCCGCTGCACCGCGTCGTCCTGGAGGTCACCGAGCACCATGCCGTCGAGCGCTACGAGGACATCGTGGCCGTGATGAGGCCGCTGCAGAAGGCCGGTTTGCGCATTGCCATTGACGATGCTGGCGCCGGCTACGCGAGCTTCAGGCACATCCTCAATCTCCAACCCCAGATCGTGAAGCTCGACACCAGCATCACCCGTTCGATCGACGCCGATCCTTCGCGACGCGCGCTGGCGGCCGCGCTGCACGGATTTGCCTTTGAAACGGGTTGCAGCATCGTTGCCGAAGGCATCGAAACGCCAGCCGAACTCGAGACACTCAAGCGCCTGGGCATCACGCGAGGCCAGGGCTTCCACCTCGGTCGCCCAATGCCAATGGCCCAAGCGCAGGCAGTGGCACATTGAGGCCTCGATGACGCCTCGCCAGGCCGCCTCGGCCGACTGGGCATGGCTGGCTGCGCGGCCGGCCAGCGCGCTGCATGCGGGCACCGGCATGCCTTGACCTGCCTGCAGGACTTCACACTGACCTCACCGAAGGTCCGCACACTCCAGCGCACAGCAACCGACACCCCAGGGCGATCATGTACCGGGGACGGCGCGCAGGAGGAATCGATGAAGGTCGTCTTGATCAACCCGCCGCACACGGCCATTGGCAGCCGGATTCCGGACGACCATTTGCCACCGCTGGGGCTGCTCTGCATCGGCGGGCCGTTGATTGACGCCGGTTTCGCGGTGGCACTGATCGATGCGGACCTGTCGGACATGCCGCTGAATCGCATCGTCGAAGAAGCGGCCAACCGAGAGCCGGATGTGGTGATGCTGGGTCATTCGGGCTCCAGCTCCGCACACGCCACCGTGGTCGCGCTGTGCGGTGCCCTCAAGCAGCGGCTGTCCGACCTCATCATCGTCTATGGCGGCGTGCATCCCACCTATCACTGGGACGAGATCCTGAGGGACAGCCCATGCATCGACATCATCGTGCGCGGAGAGGGCGAGCAAACCGTCGTTGACCTGATGCGGACGCTGAAGGCGCAGGGCGACCTGCACGCGGTGCGTGGCATTGCCTTTCGCGACCCGCAGGACTCGGCGAAGGTGGTTGAAACCCCGGCGGCCTACATGATCCGCAACCTGGACGAACATCGCATTGGCTGGGAGCTGATTGACCACAGCAGCTACTCTTACTGGGGTGGCAAGCGCGCAGTCGTCCTGCAGTTCTCACGCGGCTGCCCGTACCTGTGCAACTACTGCGGGCAGCGCGGGTACTGGACGCAGTGGCGCCACCGGGACCCGGTGAAGCTGGCCAGGGAGATCGGCAGGCTGCATCGCGAGCACGGCGTGGAGCTGATCAACTTCGCCGATGAACTGCCTACGGGTTCGCGTCGGATGTGGCGCACTTTCCTGGAGGCCTTGATTGCCGAGAACGTGCCGGTGCTGCTGGTCGGCTCCACGCGGGCAGGCGACATCGTCCGGGATGCCGATATCCTGCACCTGTACCGGCAGGCCGGGGTCATTCGCTTCCTGCTGGGCATCGAGGCCTACAGCGAAGCCACGCTCACGCAAATCCGCAAGGGCGCCAGCGTGCATGAGGACCGGCAAGCGATCCAACTGATGCGCCAGCACGGCATCATCTCGATGGCGACCTACGTCGTCGGGTTCGAGGAGGAACGTGACGTGGACCTCTGGCGTTCCCTGCGCCACCTGTTGCGCTACGACCCGGACCAGATCCAGCTGCTGTACCTGACGCCGCACCGCTGGACGCCGTTCTACAAGACCGCCGAGCACCGCCAGGTCATCCAGACCGACACCCGCCGCTGGGACTACAAGCACCAGGTGCTGGCCACTCGCCACATGCCGCCGTGGCGCCTGTTCCTCTGGTTCAAGTCCATCGAGCTGATCCTGCAGCTTCGCCCCAAGGCGTTGTACCGACTCTTGGGTCACCCCGATGCTGTCTTCCGGCAATCCATGCGCTGGTACTCGGAGATGGGGCGCCGAACTTGGCTGCGCGAAGTTTTTGAATTCATGTTCAAGACCGTTCGAGTGCGCGAGGGGCAGAGCCTGAAGACCTTCCTCGGGCCGACGCTGGAGGCGCGGGAGTACGCGCTGGAGAAGGCCAAGCCGGCCAATTCCGCCAGGCGGATCATTCCGTTGACCGAGTCTCGATAGACGCGCGCGGCGACGGAATG
This sequence comes from Ideonella azotifigens, assembly GCF_006519715.1. Taxonomy (GTDB): domain Bacteria; phylum Pseudomonadota; class Gammaproteobacteria; order Burkholderiales; family Burkholderiaceae_C; genus Ideonella; species Ideonella azotifigens. The sequence goes on along the minus strand of NZ_VIDT01000099.1, from coordinate 5,841 downwards.
CGGGCTTGACGGGGCGAAGATCACGCGCCGCGAACGCGCCTTTCGGCGCCGTCCCAGACGTCGACAGGCTTTGTGCTCATCGGGCCGTCCCGCCCGCCTGAAGATGCGGCTTTGTGAAGCATGCCGGTTCGGTTGGCGATGAAGACGGCTTCGGTCCGGCTCCTGGCCGAGAGCTTGGTCAGGATCGCCGACATGGCCGCGAACGCGACCGCCACCAGGATCAGTGGGAGGTCCCGGTCCGCACGCTTGCGACGCAGCACCTCGGCGCCCGCCGGCTGACTTGCCAGGATCACCCCGGGGCGGGCGTCGGAGATGGCCGTCAGCAGTTCGTCGGCGGTCGCCGCTTCCCGCCCCAGTTTCAGCTGGGTGGACATGCGGATCATGGCGGCCAGGCCGTGTCGAACCACCGGGCTCTCGTGGACCAGATCAACAATGATCGGCTGGGACAGGTTCATCTTTCGACCTCGAGGCTTGCATGCGGGTGGACTAGCGCTTGAGCAGTGCCAGGGCCTCGTTGGCCAGGCGCTGGGTGAGTTCGCTGGCACCCATCTCGCGCCCGAGCGCAGCGGCCTGGCCTGACCACAAGGACATGAAATCGCCCGAGCCCTTTGCCTCCGCGGCGGCACGCAGCGGCGCCAGCGCGCCACCGGCCAAAGGGAAGGCTGGTGCCAGCGGCGACAGCGGACCCAGCTCACGCATCAGGCGGTTGACAATGCCGCGTGCCGGCCGGCCGGTGAAGAGATTGGTCAGCGCGGTGGTCTCGACTTGCGGGCTGTGCAAGGCCGCCCGGTGCGCGGCCGGCAGCTTGGCTTCCGGGGTGTAGAGGTAGGCCGTGCCGACCTGCACGGCGGCGGCGCCCAGCATGAAGGCTGCCGCGACGCCGCGTGCATCGGTGATGCCGCCGGTGGCGATCACCGGCAGCTTGACCGCGTCGACCACCTGCGGCACGAGCGCGAATGTGCCCAGCTGGCTGTGCACTTCGTCGTGCAGGAAGACGCCGCGATGGCCGCCGGCCTCGAAGCCCTGGGCAATGATGGCGTCCACCCCATGCGCCTCCAGCCAGCGCGCTTCCGCCACCGTCGTCGCGGAGGAGATCACCTTGGCCCCGGTGGCCTTGACGCGCGCGAGCAGATCCGGCGCGGGCAGCCCGAAGTGAAAGCTCACGACCGCCGGCCGGCATTCTTCGACCAGCGCGCACATCGCCGCGTCGAAGGGGTTGCGATTGGAGACCGGGACCGGCGCCTCGGGGTCTAGGCCCAGTTCCAGGTAGAACGGGCGCAGGTGGGCCCGCCAGGCGGCCTCGCGCGCAGCATCCGGCTGCGGTGCCTGGTGGCAGAAGAAGTTGATGTTGAACGGGCCGGTGGTCTGCGCACGGATCAGCGCGAGCTCGTTGCGCGCCTGCGCCTCGCTCAGCAGCGCGCAAGGCAAGGCGCCCAGGCCGCCCGCCTGGGTCACGGCAATCACCATCTCGTGCAGCGAGGGGCCGGCCATCGGCGCTTGCAGGATGGGCAGATCGATGCCGAACAGATCGAGAAGGCGGGTGTCGGGCCAGGCGCTCATGATGGGGACTCCGGGATTGAGTAGGCGGCGGTGTCGCCGTCGGTGATAATACCAATTGAGAGATTGATATCTTGCTATCAATCTTATTTTGAGAACATTTCATGGATCTTTCTTCGCTGGACATCTTTTGCGTCGTGGCCGACGAGCTGAGCGTCACGCGGGCGGCTGACCGTCTTCAGCGCGCGCAGTCGAACGTCACGACACGGCTGCGGCAGCTGGAAGAGCAGCTGGGCACCGCCTTGTTCTTGCGCGAAGGCAAGCGCATGACGCTAACCCCCGAAGGCCAGCTGTTCCAGACCTATGCCCAGCGCCTGCTGGCCCTTGCCGCCGAGGCCAAGGCGGCGCTGCAGCCGCAAAACCCGAAAGGCCGCCTGCGCGTCGGAACCATGGAAAGCACGGCGGCGAGCCGCCTGCCGGGCTTGCTGGCGCGATATCACAAGCGTTGGCCGGAGGTGGCGCTCGAGCTGCAGATGGCGCCTTCGGCCAGCCTGATCGAGCAGCTGCTGGGCCACCAGCTGGACTGCGCCCTCGTCGCCGACACGGCGGTGCTTGGCGTGGCGCTGGATGACAGCCTGGAGGCCCGTGCGGTGTTCCAGGAGGAACTGCTGCTGTTGCTGCCGGCCGAGCATCCCGAGGTCGACTGCGCCGGGCAACTGCAGGTCAGCAGCCTTGCAGCGCTGGAGCCGGGTTGCACCTACCGGCGGATGGCGCAGCAATGGCTGGCCGGCAAACCGGGCATGCGGGTGCTGGAGCTGGGCTCGTACCACGCCATCTTCGCCTGCGTGGCGGCGGGCACCAGCGTCGGCGTGGCGCCGCGTTCGGTGCTGGAATTGCAGCGCAAGCCTCCCGGCCTGCGCACCCAGCCGCTGGCGCAGGTCGACACCTTGCTGCTGCATCGTCGCGGCTATGTCTCGGCAGCCTTCGAGGCCCTGCAAGGCATGCTGCTCGAACGCTGACCCTGCGCCCACCGGGCCGCGCGTTCACCGACATTGCGCGGTTTCTCCAGCAGTTGCTGCCACTCGGGGTTGGCTGCCCAAGGCAGTGCGGGCTCGGTGCCTTTCCCTAAGCGCCTGGGCCGGCAGGCAGAGTACGCTCAGCTGGCCGAGACCATGATCAGCAACGGCTACTTCAATGGCGATTGCGTGCGCCTCGATGGCGCCATTCGCATGAGTCCTCGACAACGAACAACGCAAGGAGACATCCCGTGGCAGCAGAAGCATTCATCGTCGCAGCGGCGCGAACGGCGGGCGGCAGGCGCAACGGCCGCCTGTCTGGCTGGCACCCGGCGGACCTGGCAGCCCAGGTGCTGGACGCGCTGGTCGCGCGTTCGGGCATCGCCCCGGCCGCCATCGACGACGTGATCATGGGTTGCGTGGGCCAGGCCGGCCAGCAGGCTGCCAACGTGGCACGCAATGCGATCCTGTCGTCTTCGCTGCCCGAGGCTGTGCCCGGCACCACGGTGGACCGGCAGTGCGGTTCGTCGCAGCAGGCGCTGCACTTCGCGGCGCAGGCGGTGATGTCCGGCAGCATGGACGCGGTGATCGCCGCTGGCGTCGAGAGCATGAGCCGCGTGCCCATGGGTTTGCCGATGACGCTGCCGGCCAGGAACGGGCTGGGCACCTATGTCAGCGAGGCCATGCAGCGCCGCTACCCCGGCGTGGAATTCAGCCAGTTCAGCGGCGCCGAGCGCATCGCGCAGAAATACGGCCTGTCGCGCGAGGCGCTGGACGACTACGCGTACCAGAGTCACCTGCGTGCGATTGCTGCCAGCCAGGGCGGCGCGTTCGACGCCGAGGTGGTGGCCGTGGCGGCGCGCAATGCGGAGCAGGGCGACCTGGGTGAGCTGCATCGCGTGGACGAAGGCATCCGCTTCAGCGTGACGCGCGAGGGCTTCGCGGAAGTCAAGACCATCCAGCCTGACGGCGGGCTGTTGACCGCGGCCAGCGCCTCGCAGATCTGCGATGGCGCCTCGGGTGTGCTGGTGGTCAACGAGCGTGGACTGAAGGCGCTGGGTGTGAAGCCGCTGGCACGCATCCACTACATGAGCGTGATGGGGCATGACCCGGTGATCATGCTGGAAGCCCCGCTGCCGGCCACGCAGCGGGCGTTGCAGCGCGCCGGCCTGGGCATCCACGAGATTGACCTGTTCGAGGTCAACGAGGCCTTTGCCTCGGTGCCGCTGGCCTGGCTGAAGGCACTGGAGGCCGACCCGGCACGGCTCAACGTGCACGGTGGGGCGATTGCGCTGGGCCACCCGCTGGGCGCCTCGGGCACCAAGCTGATGACAACGCTGGTGCATGCGCTGCAGCGCCGCGGCGCGCGCTACGGCCTGCAGACCATGTGCGAAGGCGGCGGCCTCGCGAACGTGACCATCATCGAACGACTGTGATGGTCCAGGCATGCGCCACATGCGCAGGCCGAGCGCCACGGCGAGGAACCTGCTGCGCCGAAAAGCGCATTGCTGCCTGGGCTTTTCCAGGCATTGCCGACGCATGCCGGCGGCAGCATCCGGGGTTCCGAGGCCAGGCCTCCAGCGACAGGATTCTTCTCCATGAACTTCAGCAGCATCGGGGGTGGCGCAGGCATGTCCGCTTACATCAATGCCTTGCTTGCGAAGGCGAGCGGTGCTGCCGGCACGACGGGCAGCAGCACCGACAGCGCCAACGCTGCGGCAACGCCCGCCACGGTGGCTGCCAAGGCGGCTGCGGCCGCGTCGCTTGCCGCCGCCTCGAAAAGCTTCAAGTCCACCAGCGCGCAACAAAAGCTTGACCAGAAGCAGACCGCGCTGGCCACCGACATGCGGGCCGCGATGGCCAAGGCTGGCGTCACGTTGAGCGGCCCGGTTGCGTTTTCGGTGGACGCCAAGGGCGGGCTGACGGTGGAAGGCAGCGACAAGGACAAGGCTGCCGTGGCAGCCTTCCTCAAGGCCGATGCCAGCAAGCCGGGCTTCTCGTCGCGCCTGAGCGCGCTGTCCACCGAGGCCAGCGCGCTGTCCGCCACCATCCGGCAGAGCGCCGCGATTTCGCAGGCTGCGCGCTATGCCGGTGCCTCCGGCAATGTGATGTCGATGTACAGCTCGCTGCTGGCGCAGCAGGATGCGACACCGGCCACGTTCTCGCTGTCCGCGGCGAGCAGCTCGCTCACCTATGCGGGCGTGTTGTCGTCAAAGGCCTGAAGCAGGCCTGGCCTGAGATCAGGCAGTGAGGCGAGCCGCGGCATGGCCGGGCGGCTCGCAGGACGCAAGGAAGTTGAGGGACCGGGAGGTTCAGACCGCGAAGTCTTCCAGCGACTTGCCGCTGTTGATCGCGGCCGTCAACCAGCGCGGCTTGAGCCCGCGGCCGGACCATTCCTGGCCGGTGGCGGCGTCGCGGTACTTCGCAGCGACCTTGGCGCGGCCTTCGCTCGGCACCTTGGCGCCAGCGGGCTTGCGGCCGGCGGCAGCGATGTCGTCCACCGTCAGGCCGTATTCGGCCATCAGCGACTTGATCTTGCCGATTGCATCGGCGCGGGCGCCGGTCTGCATTTCAGTGATCTGCTTGTCCAGCGCGGCTTTTTGGGCCAGAAGTTCTTGAAGTGTGCTCATGGGCCGCGATGATAGTGCCGATGACGGGCCGGGCAGGCAGCGGCCCGCTCAGCCGCCATGGGCACGTGCTTCATGCGCGGTTTCGCAGCGCGTGCAGCGCTGGGCGGCAGGTTGCACCAGCAGCCGCGGCATGCCGATGGGTTCGCCGCAGTCGACGCAGTTGCCGAAGCGGCCTTCGGACATGCGCTGCAAGGCCTGGTCGACCTGGCGCAGCTCGAAACGGTCGCGGTCCTCATGCGCCTGCACCAGGTGGGCTTCGACCTCGACCTCGCCCAGGTCCTTTTGGTCCATGACATCCGGTGCCGCCTGCTCCCGCTGTTGTTGCCGCGCCAGATCGGCCGCCTGCACGGCCGACTGCAGTTCGCTGCGGCGGAAGCTCAGCAGTTCGCGCAGCGTCCCGAGGGAAGCGTCTGTCGACGGGTTGTCTGTTGCCTGGTTCATTGTGTTCTCCATCAGTGGGCCATCAAAACCGGCAGGGTCATCGAGTCCAGCACGGTGCGGGTGGCGCCGCCCAGCACCCATTCGCGCAGGCGGTTGTGGCCGTAGCAGCCCATGACCAGCAGGTCGGCCGAGGCATCGGCTGCCAGCGACAGCAAGGCTTCTCCCACCTGCTGCTCGGGCAGGCCGTGCACGGCCATCGGGGCGGTCACGCCGTTCAGCCGCAGCCAGCGTTCGACGGCTGCACTGCCGACCCGGTC
>NZ_VIDT01000989.1 GCF_006519715.1 Ideonella azotifigens | reverse complement strand
AGGTAGCAGTGACAACCGTGTGCCCGCCCTGCGATTCACTCAGATCGGCGAAGAACCTGAAAAAAGGGACCCGAAGGTCCCTTTGGTGGCATTGAGCGGCGCTCAGACCGACAGCATCTTCACGGCGACCAGGCCCAGCACGATGGCGATGGCGTAGCGGATCAGCGTCAGCGGCGCGCGGGTGCTGATCAAAGAGCCGATCAGCACGCCGGGGATGGAGCCCAGCAGCAGGCTGACCAGCAGGTCGTAGTTGACATTGCCCAGGCTCAGGTGGCCCAGGCCGGCGATCAGCGCCAGCGGAATCGCGTGGGCCAGGTCGGTGCCGACCAGCTTGTTCGAGCTCAGGCGCAGCGGGTACAGGTAGACCAGCATCACGGTGCCCAGCGCGCCGGCACCGATGGAGGTCAGCGTGACCAGCACGCCCAGCACGATGCCGGCGACCACGGTCAGCACAGGCTGTACGTTCTTGAACTTTTCCGAGTCACCGACGCGGAAGTTCTTGCCAATCGCGTGCAGCTTCTCCTTGAACAGCATGCCCAACGCGGTGATGATCAGCGCGATGCCGACCGCCTGGATGATGAAACCGTTCTTGACCTGATGGCCGCCGCTGAAGGTCATCCAGGCGAGCGTCAGCGCCGCAGCGGGCAGGCTGCCCCAGGCCAGGCGCTTGACGATTTCCCAGTCCACCGTGCCGTGGTTGTGGTGCACGGCAGTGCCGAACATCTTGGTGATGGATGCGTACAACAGGTCGGTGCCGACGGCGGTCTGCGGCGCGATGCCGAAGAACAGCACCAGGATGGGGGTCATCAGGGCGCCGCCACCAACGCCGGTGATGCCGACGATGGTGCCAACCAGCAGCCCGGCGATGGAATTCATGCCATCGATTTGCATCGCAGTACCTCGAAACCTTCGGTCGATTCGGGGCCGAGGCAACAAGGCAACTCGGCCGACTGAAGTCATTCTCGCATTCGGCATCTGCAAATGCGGGTTCCGAGTAAAGACCCCCCTAAAAGATTTAGTGACCGAATTGGCAATGAGGGCCGGCTCGGGTCAAGCCGAGGCCAACTGCAGCAGTTGCGCCACGACCGCGACCGCGATGATTTCCGGCGCCTTGCCTTCGATGCCGGGCATGCCGACCGGGCTGACCAGACGGTCCAGTTGGGCATCGGACAGGCCCCGCTCGCGCAGGCGCCGCAGGAAGCCGGCCTTCTTGCTGGCCGAGCCGATCAGGCCCAGGAAGCCGAAATCGCCGCGGCGCAGCACCGCCTCGCAGATGCGGAAGTCCAGCGCGTGGCTGTGGGTCATCACCAGGAAAAAGGCGCCGGCCGGTGCATCGGCCACTTCTTCTTCGGGTTGAGCGCTGGCACAGCAGCGCAGGTGGGCGGGCAGCGGCGTGGCCGGAAAACCGTCTTCGCGCTCGTCCACCCACAGCGCTTCGCAAGGCAGGTCAGCCAGCAGCTTGACGATGGCGCGGCCGACGTGGCCGGCGCCGTGCAACTGCAGGTGAAAGCGCGGCGGCTCGGCAGCCCAGCCGGCGAGGCTGCCACTGTC
>NZ_VIDT01000988.1 GCF_006519715.1 Ideonella azotifigens | reverse complement strand
GGCCTACATCGGCCTGGTGCCCTCGGCGCTGGCCGTGCTGGCCTTCAACCGTGGCGTGAAGACGCTGGGCGCCGTCACCGGCACGGCCTTCCTGAACCTGGTCCCCGTCTCAGCCCTGCTGCTGGGCGCGCTGCTGGGGCATGTGCCCAACGGCCGCGAGCTGCTGGGCGTGGCGATGGTGATCGGGGCGCTGCTGCTGCACACCGCATCGCAACGTCAGACGGCCAGCGGTTCACGCCTTCCGACAGCGCCAGCGGCGGCCTGCGCGCGGTGAAGCCTCAGCGCGCCAGCTCGGCGCGCATCTGGTCGATCACCGCCTTGTAGTCCGGCTTGCCGAAGATCGCGCTGCCGGCCACGAAGGTGTCGGCACCAGCGTCGGCGATGCGGCGGATGTTGTCGACCTTCACGCCGCCGTCGATCTCCAGGCGGATGTCGCGGCCGGAGGCGTCGATGATCTTGCGCACCTGCTCGGCCTTCTTCAGCGTGTTCTCGATGAAGCTCTGGCCGCCGAAGCCGGGGTTCACGCTCATCAGCAGCACCACGTCGACCTTGTCGATGACCCACTCCAGCACCTCCACGCCGGCCGCCGGGTTGAACACCAGGCCGGCCTGGCAGCCTTCGGCCTTGATCAGCTGCAGCGTGCGGTCCACATGGGTCGAGGCGTCGGGGTGGAAGGTGATGATGTCGGCACCGGCCTTGGCGAAGGCCTGGGCCAGCGCGTCCACCGGCTGCACCATCAGGTGCACATCGATCGGCGCGGGCGTGCCGTCCGGCTTCACGGCATGTTTCTTCAGCGCCTCGCAGACCATCGGGCCGAAGGTCAGGTTCGGCACGTAGTGGTTGTCCATCACGTCGAAATGGATCCAGTCGGCACCGGCGGCGAGCACGGCGCGCACCTCCTCGCCCAGGCGGGCAAAGTCGGCAGACAGGATGCTGGGCGCGATGCGAAAGGTCTTGCTGGACATGGTGGAGCGAGCGGGTTGGGGGCGGCAAATAGCCGTGGCCTGGCGGGGAAAACCGCGAATTTTAGGAGGGCTTGCTAGGATTCGCCCATGACCCCTGCCCAATTCGCCTGCACGGTGGTGACGCAATACCTGCCCGAAGAGTCTTCTTCCTCGGAGCAGGTCTATGCCTTCGCCTACACCATCACCGTGCGCAACACCGGACCGGTGACCGCCCAGCTCGTCGCAAGACACTGGATCATCACCGACAGCGCCGGCCATGAGGAGCAGGTGCGCGGCCTGGCCGTCGTCGGCCACCAGCCGGTGCTCAAGCCCGGCGAACAGTTCGAGTACACCAGCTGGACCCGGCTGGCCACCCCGCGCGGCCAGATGAAGGGCACCTTCTTCTGCATCAGCGAAGACGCGCACTGGTTCGAGACGCCCGTGCCCGAGTTCGAGCTGCTGCTGCCGCAGGCCCTGCACTGATGGCAGGCCAGCGCTGGGACCTGACGGCGCTGCTCAATGCAGCCGACCCCAACGCCCCGGCGGTCGAGCGCCATTTGTGGATGGTGCGGCTGCTGGAGTGGCTGCGCAGCGTGCCGGCCGAGCCA
>NZ_VIDT01000987.1 GCF_006519715.1 Ideonella azotifigens | reverse complement strand
GCGCAGGCGGCGCGGCTGAAGCAGGTTTTTGGCGAGGAAGCGATGGCCGACGACGCCCGCGCTTTCGACGCCGCGCTGCTGGCGCTGGAGGTCTTCCAGCAGTCGCCGGCCGAGTTCTATCCGTACAGCAGCCGGTATGACGAAGTGCTGCGCGGCAAGGCCCAGCTGACGGCGCAGGAGGCCCGTGGCCTCGCGCTGTTCAACGACCCGGCCAAGGGCAATTGCGCGGCCTGCCACCTGAGCCAGAAGACCCCCGACGGCGCCTTCCCGTTGTTCACCGACTTCGGCCTGATCGCACTCGGCGTGCCACGCAACCGCACGCTGCCGGCCAACGCCGACCCGCGCTTCTTCGACCTCGGCCTGTGCGGCCCGCTGCGCACCGACTTCCAGGACCGCCCGGCCTACTGCGGCCTGTTCCGCACGCCCTCGCTGCGCAACGTGGCGCTGCGCCGCAGCTTCTTCCACAACGGCCAGTTCCACACACTGGACGAAGTGCTTCGCTTCTACGCCCGGCGGGACACGCACCCGGCCGAGTTTTACCCACCGGGGCAGAAGTTCGACGACCTGCCGCCAGCCTTTCACGGCAACGTCAACACCGAGCCGCCATTCGACCGCCATGTGGGCGACAAACCGGCGCTGGACGACGCCGAGATCGCCGCCATCGTCGCCTTCCTGCAGACGCTGACCGACGCCGACCTGCGGCGCTGAGCCCCCCTTCTGGGGGATCTCGCCCGGTCGCAACTACGGCGCTTACCTGATGTGAGCGGCGCGGACGAACTCCTATCGTGCAGCTGTGCCTGATGCATCGGCACCTCGCCGGCACCGTCCGCGCAAGGCACACACATCGGCCTCATCAACAGGGGCCTTGCACAGAAACCCAAGGAGAGAACCATCATGAACATCATTCACCTGCAACGTACCAAGCGCCTGGCCAAGGCTGCCAGCTTCGGCCTCATCGTCTTCGCCGCGAGCGCGCAAGCCAGCACGCACCTCGACCTCACGATCGATGCACATGCCCACTGCATCGAAGCCGGAGGCGGCACGTACAACGTTTTCCCGCGCATCGCCCTGCCCATTGGTACCTGGAGCATGACGGTGTTGTCGAGCACGGTGGACCTCTGCCCGACCATTGGCTACTGCCCGCAACCCGAGGTCAACCTGAGCTTGTTCGGCAGCGACTTCCAATACGAGAAGGCCATGGTCGCCAAGCCGAATGTCAAGAAGACGATCGAGGTCACCGCCCCCAACGACAGCGTGTGGGGCTACATCACGGACGAATTCTGTTCGGACAACAGCGGCACCACCGTCGTGCGTTTCACGAAGAAGTAAAGGGGACACTGCGCTGTGGGCCTGGCTCGCCGGCCGGCCCCAGCGGCACCCACACGCAGAACGCGCTGCCTCGCCCCACGCGCGAGGCCACGCGCAAGCGAAAGCCGCTTTGCTCGCACAGCGTGCGCACGATGAACAGGCCCAGGCCGTGGCCTTCGGCCGCGGCGGCCGTGCCTTGCTGGAAGGGCTGTTGCAGCAGTTGCAGCTGGTCCGGCCGCAAACCG
>NZ_VIDT01000986.1 GCF_006519715.1 Ideonella azotifigens | reverse complement strand
GGCTTGCGCCAGGTCGGCGTGCTGGCGGCAGCGGCCAACCATGCGCTGGACCACCACATCGACCGCCTGGCCGAGGATCACGCGAATGCGCGGCTGCTGGCCGAAGGCCTGGCCGGGCTGCCGGGTGTCAGCGTCACCACGCCGCAGACCAACATCGTGTTCGTCGAGCTGGCGCCTGAACTGGCGCAGCGGGGCGAGCGTGGCGTGGTCGAGCGCCTGGCCGAGCGTGGCCTGCGCTGCACCGGCCTGTACCAGCTGCGGTTTGTCACGCACCTGGACGTGAGCCGCGAACAAATCGAGCAGGCCATCGCCATCCTGCGTGAAACCTTGCACTGAACCGGATTCCGCCATGAGCATCAGCAACACCGACGCGCTGACCCGCGTCATCGAGCACCGCGAAATCTTCCACGACGAGATGCTGACGCTGATGCGCCGCATCATGAGTGGCGAGATGTCGCCGGTGATGATCGCGGCCTTTGCCGTCGGCCTGCGCGTGAAGAAGGAGTCCATCGGCGAGATCGCCGCTGCCGCGCAGGTGATGCGCGAGTTCGCCACGCTGGTGCCGGTGGCCGACCGCACCGGCCTGGTCGACATCGTCGGCACCGGCGGCGACAGCTCGCACACCTTCAACATCTCCACTGCGTCGACTTTCGTCGCCGCCGCGGCTGGCGCGCGCGTGGCCAAGCATGGCGGGCGCAGCGTGTCGTCCACCTCCGGCAGCGCCGACGTGGTCGAGGCGCTGGGCGCCTTCATCGGACTGTCGCCACAGCAGGTTGCCGAATGCCTGGAGGAGTGCGGCATCGCCTTCATGTTCGCGCCCAACCACCACGCGTCCATGAAGCATGCGGCGCCGGTGCGCAAGGAGCTGGGCGTGCGCACCATCTTCAACATCCTGGGCCCGCTGACCAACCCGGCCGGTGCGCCGAACCAGCTGATGGGCGTGTTCCACCCGGACCTGGTCGGCATCCAGGTTCGCGTGCTGCAGCGGCTGCAGGCCGAGCACGTGATGGTGGTCTACGGCATGAACGGCATGGACGAGATCTCGCTGTCGGGCGAGACCATGGTGGGCGAGCTGAAGGACGGCGAGGTGCGCGAATACACCGTGCATCCGGCCGACTTCGGCCTGCCGGTCTACGACAGCCGCGTGCTGCGCGTGGCCAACCAGGCCGAGTCGGTGGCCTGCATCCAGCGCGCGCTGGGCAATGAGGACGGCCCTGTGCGCGACATCGTGCTGCTGAACGCCGGTGCGGCGCTGTATTGCGCCAACGTGGCGCGCACGGTGGTCGAAGGCGTGCAGCGCGCGCGGGAAGCCGTGGCGTCCGGTGCGGCTAAGGCCAAGCTGGAACAGTTCATCGCCGTGACCAACCGCTTCCGGCCTGCAGCATGATGCGCCGCATGAACCAACAGTCTCCGCGGGCCGCAGCGCCGGGCCGCCCCAAGCAAGGCCCGACCCTCTCGGAGGGTCGATTGCAGTACCCGGCAATCGGGGAGTTGACATGATCCCGGACATCCTGCGGCGCATCGTCGAGGTCAAGTATGAAGAAGTGACGGCGGGCCG
>NZ_VIDT01000985.1 GCF_006519715.1 Ideonella azotifigens | reverse complement strand
GACATCTACGCGGACCATCTGGACACGCCGCGCGTGGTCACACGAGCAAGCGACCACGCCATCCAGTGGCGCTGGGACCAGGCCGAGGCCTTCGGCAACTCGGCGCCCAACGAGAACCCCAGCGCACTCGGCGCCTTCACGCTGAACCTCAGGTTCCCGGGGCAGACGTTCGACAAGGAGACGGGGTTGTTCTATAACGTCAATCGGGACTATCGGGCGACGAGTGGAAGGTACATCGAATCGGATCCCATCGGGTTGGCTGCAGGCTTTAATACCTACGCATACGTGGGGGGTAATCCAATAAGTGGTTTCGACCCTAATGGATTGTTCGATGCGGGGAATATAGGGCAAACAGCGCGGATCCTGATACCGGTGGCTAGCGTGATCGGCACGGGCCTAGCAACTGTCACAGCACCGGCATGGGCTGTTCCAGTGGTGGTTGGCACAGCTGTCATTGCTGTGGGTGCCGCAATCTATATGACGGTTGCTCCAGATGATCCACAGCCAGTAGCAGCATCGCCCGCGTCCGATCCGGAACTTCAGCGCTTAATCGAGAAGGGAGCAAATTACTCGGAATACAAGCGGCGTTGTGAAGAGCCTGTACCTCCCGGCCTTGATCCATGCCAGCGAGCGCGCTTCGAATTGTCACGGGCGATGGCGTGCAGAGATCTGAGAAAGGCAAATACCAATCGTTGGTGGGGTGGAGCCGACACTGGCCACAATCCTCAGCTTTATGACGACATCAACAACCAGATTCGTGCGGCTGAGCGGTCAGAGAAACAAAACTGTGGGAAATGCCCATGAACTCGTCTGAAATTTTACGCCGGAGGCTCGACGAGTTCTTTCCAATAATTCCGATGCCGGATCCGATCGAGGGGATACTTCACGACCCGAAGTGTCCTGAATGTTCAGAGTTGGTTAACGATTTGCAATCTACACCATGCTGCGTGGGTGGAGAGCTTATTCGTAAGCTTTATCAGGAGCTATCTCATTTGTCGGCGACGGGATGGATGTGGATTCTGCCGATTTACTTGAGATATTGCTTAAGTGATGAGGCGATATATAATCGTTTCGAAACGGAATTTCTCATATTTAATCTTTCGCCGAACGAGATTTTCAAGGGAGATGTGAGAGGGCGGCTTGCATTTATCACGGACGATCAACTCCAGGTGTTGATTGATTTATTAATTTGGCTTCATTCTGACGAATACTGGGAGGACCGATGGGGGGGGCGTATTATGGCGGGGGTGGATTTTCTCACCAAGTTAAAGGCTGATAGATTGGCATAGACGAATGTGCTGCAGGGAAATCGAGGGTCTCTCCTTTCCCCTCCCGTCGAGAATCGGCCAAGTTGGAAGAAATGAGCCACCCGTTGCGCATTGAGTTTGCCTGTTCCGTTCATATGCTTATTCGCAAGCGTCTACGGACCCACGCCCGCACGCTGGCCCTGGCCGCCCTGTGCGCCGCCGGCCTGTACGCCAGCACCGTCCAAGCCGATCCCGTGCCCGATGGCGGCGCCCTGACCACCGGCCTGGGCTACGACGCCAACGGCAACCTCATC
>NZ_VIDT01000984.1 GCF_006519715.1 Ideonella azotifigens | reverse complement strand
GCTGCGCGAAGCGATTGCGGCGCGGCCGGATGCCGGTGAATACGTGGCCGCCACCGCACTGGACGGCGTCTCGCGCATCAATGCCTACCGCAAGCTGCGCGGCCTTCCGCTGTACTTGGTGGTTGGCCTGCCGGAGGCGGATTTCCCGAGCGGCTGGAACCGCGTGGACACCAGCATCGTGCTGCTGGCCGTGAGCACGCTGGCAGTGGCCGGCTTTGCGTTGCTGCAGCTGCGCCGCGTCTCGCGCCGGCAGCTGGACGCTGCGCAGCGCCGCTTCGAGGCCATCGTCGAATCCTCGCAGGACGCCATCGTCTCGAAGACGCTGGACGGCAAGGTCACCAGCTGGAATCGCGGCGCCGAGCAGATCTTCGGCTACAGCGCGGCCGAGATGCTGGGCCAGCCGCTGCAGCGCCTGTTCCCGCCCGAGCGGCGCGACGAGGAGGAGGCCATCATCGAGCGTCTGCGCGGCGGCGAGCCGGTCGAGCACTTCGAGACCGAGCGGCTGCACAAGAGCGGCAGGCGCGTGCCGGTGTCGGTGACCATCTCGCCGCTGGTCGACCAGGCCGGCGAGCTGATCGGCGCCTCGAAGATCGCGCGCGACATCAGCCGCCAGAAGGCGATGGAAGAAGAGGTGCGCAGCCTGGCCTTCCATGACCCCTTGACCCGGCTGCCCAACCGCCGCCTGCTGCTGGACCGGCTGCGCCACGCGCAGCAGAACAGCCGCCGGCTGAACAGCCACGGCGCCGTGCTGTTCATCGATCTGGATCAGTTCAAGGAGCTCAACGACCGCCACGGCCACGACGCCGGTGACCGCTTGCTGGTGGAGGTGGCGCGGCGGCTGCGCAGCGCCGTGCGCGAGAGTGACACCGTGGCCCGGCTGGGCGGCGACGAGTTCGTCGTGATCTGCGAGAACCTGGGCCAGGAACTTGCCGTGGCCAGCGAGGCTGCCGACGGCGTGCGCGAGAAGATCGCCCAGGCCCTGGCGCAGCCGTGGCTGCTGAGCATGGGCATGGCCTCCTGCGTCGGCGCGAGCATCGGCGTCCGGCTGTTCTTCGGCGGGGACGATGACCTGGACCAGCTGATCCAGGACGCCGACCGGGCCATGTACGACGACAAGGCCAGGCGCCGCGCCGGCCGTGGCGAGGCGCACGCCTGAAGCTGGATGGGTTTCACCGGGGCGGCAAGCCGGCAGCCCGCAGGAGCGCCAGCAACTGGACCATTTGCTGGCGGTGCGCCGGTTCGGTGGCGGGTGGCAGGCGTGCTTGTACCGCGGCCAGGCTGTCGAATGCGCTGCGCTCGCGCAGGAAGGTGACCCAGCGCTGAACCAGGGCGGTCGCGCCCAACTGCTGCGCTGCGGCGGTGCCTGTGAGGTAGGCGGTGGCGAATTCGGCGTTCACTGCCATGGCCTGTTGCGAAGCTTCCAGCGCCGCGGGGAAATCCGCCATCGCCAATGCCGCCCAGGCCAGTGCCAGGTGCCAGACGACCCGCAGGGGCTCACGCGGGCTCAGCGCAAAGGCGCGCTCGCACAGCGCCGCTGTTTCCTGCGGATGGCCGCGGCGGGT
>NZ_VIDT01000983.1 GCF_006519715.1 Ideonella azotifigens | reverse complement strand
TTGCCCTGGGGGCTGACCGACGCGCAGCAGCGTGTCAGCCAGGAGATTGCCGCCGACCTGGCCAAGCCGCAGCCGATGCACCGCCTGCTGCAGGGTGACGTGGGTTCGGGCAAGACGGTGGTGGCCGCACTCGCCGCCGCGGTCGCGATGGACGCTGGCTGGCAGTGCGCGCTGATGGCACCCACCGAGATCCTGGCCGAGCAGCATTTCGTCAAGCTGGTGCAGTGGCTGCAGCCGCTGGGCATCACCGTCGCCTGGTTGACCGGCAGCCGCAAGGGCAAAGGCCGGCGCGAGATGCTGGAACGGGTGGCCAGCGGCGAGGCGAAGCTGATCGTCGGCACGCATGCGGTGATCCAGGACGACGTGCAGTTCGCGCGGCTGGGCCTGGCCATCGTCGACGAACAGCACCGCTTCGGCGTGGCCCAGCGGCTGGCGCTGCGGCGCAAGCTGCGCACCGAGCGCGGTCCGGGCAGCCCAGCGCTGGAGCCACACCTGCTGATGATGAGCGCCACGCCGATCCCGCGCACGTTGGCGATGACTTACTTCGCCGACCTGGAGGTTTCGACCATCGACGCGCTGCCGCCCGGCCGCACGCCCATCCTGACCAAGGTCTTCGGCGAAGGCCGGCGCGACGAGGTGATGGCGCGCATTGCCGAGGAGGTGGCGCGGGGCCGGCAGGTGTACTGGGTCTGCCCGCTGATCGAGGAATCCGAAGCCGAGGGCGACGGGCGCGGCAAGCCGCTCTCGGAACTGGCCAATGCGACCGACACGCACCAGGAACTGAGCGATGCGCTGCCAGGCGTGGTGGTCGGGCTGATCCACGGCCGGCTGGCACCCACCGAGAAGGCCGAAGTGATGGCCCGCTTTGCCAGCGGGCAGACCGCCGTGCTGGTGGCGACCACGGTGATCGAGGTTGGCGTGGACGTGCCGAACGCCAGCCTGATGGTGATCGAACATGCCGAGCGCTTTGGCCTGGCGCAGCTGCACCAGCTGCGTGGCCGCGTGGGTCGTGGCGAGGTGGCCAGCATCTGCGTGCTGCTGTACAGCTCGCCGCTGTCCGAGACCGGCAAGCAGCGGCTCAAGGCGATGGTGGAAACCGGGGACGGTTTCGAGATCGCGCGGCGCGACCTGGAGATCCGCGGGCCGGGCGAGTTCATGGGCGCGCGCCAATCGGGCGATGCCTTGTTGCGTTTTGCCGACTTGGCAGAGGACGCGCCGCTGCTGGCAAGGGCCCGCCAGGCGGCGCCTTGGCTGCTGGATCACCACCCTGCCGCCGCCCGGGCGCAAGTGGCCCGCTGGCTGGGCAGCAAGGCCGATTTCCTGAAGGCCTGAGGGTCAACCGTCCCCCCGCAAGAGGGGTTGACCCGACCTGTCAGTTCTGACACCTCCCCCTGTTCAAGGGATGTCATCGCGCTGAAACAGAGCCCGACACTGCGTCGCGGCCCGAAGTCGACGATCCGCCGACTTCGGGCCGCAAAAAAACTACCCACAAGGAAATCGGACTCATGAAGACTTTCGCGTTCAATGCCATTGCCATGGCTGTCGTGGCCTTCTCGATGGCTG
>NZ_VIDT01000982.1 GCF_006519715.1 Ideonella azotifigens | reverse complement strand
GCGTGAAGACATGGCGCAGCATCGGCGCACGCAGGGCCGCCGCACCGGAGAACGGCCCGATCAAGGGCACGCCCAGTTCGCGGGTCACCGCAGCGGCCTCCAGGCAGGCGCGCTCGCCCAGACAGTTCACGACCGCAACGGCGCCCTGTTCGCGCACCAGCTTGCCGAGGTTCGCCGCGAGGCGTCGGCGGTCTCCGCCATCGTCGAGCGTCAACAGATCCAGCCTGCGGCCGTGGATGCCCCCGGTCGCGTTGACCCGGTCGACCAGCGCCTTGGCCCCGGCCTGCACCCGGTTGGCAACCGGAAAGCCAGGCCCCGTCAGCGGCAGCGACTGGCCAATGACGATGGCCGATGCCGCCTGCGCGGCCTCCACCGTGAGGGCAGCGACGGCCCACAGCAACAGCAGGCTCAGCAGGCGGAAACAGCGCATCCGCATGGCGTGCACTTCAGGCCACCGCACAAGCGGGCAGCGCCGCCACGGCGCGAGCAGCCGGACGCAACAGGAAGTGCGCCAGGGCCGGCAGCAGCACCAGGGCACCCACCATGTTCCAGACGAACATGAACGCCAGCAGGATGCCCATGTCGGCCTGGAACTTGATGGGCGACAGCGCCCAGGTGCCCACCGCCAGGGCCAGCGTGACGCCGGTCAGCATCACCACGCGCCCGGTGAAGCGCAACGCGTGCAGGTAGGCCGACGAAAGCGTCTCGCCTGCGCGCAGCCGCGCCAGCATCACGCTGAGCACGTACAGCGCATAGTCCACGCCAATGCCCACGCCCAGCGCGATCACCGGCAGCGTGGCCACCTTCACGCCTATGCCGAGGCCGACCATCAGCGCCTCGCACAGGATGGAGGTGAGCACCAGCGGCAGCACCGCCACCACCACCGCCCGCCACGAGCGGAAGGTCACCCAGCACAGCAGCACCACCGCGCCGTAGACCCACCACAGCATCTCGCGCATGGCCTGCTTGACGACGATGTTGGTGGCCGCCGCAATGCCCGCCGGGCCCGCGGCCAGCATAAAGCGTTCAGGTGGCGCCCCTTGCCCCGCGAATACGCGGGGCGATCCCCCGAGGGGATCGGGCCTTGCTTGGGGCGGCCCGGCGCGGCGGCCCGCCTCCGCGGCGTCGTTCGCGATGAAGTGTTCGACTTCTTCGACCACGCTGCTCAGCGTCTCGGCCTTGTGATCCTTCAGGTAGACGTACAGCGACAGGAACGAGCAGGCCTGGTTGAACAGCTCGCGCGGCGCGCGGGTCTGCACGCCGCCCAGCGCGCTGTCGTTGGGAATCAGCTCGAACCACTTCAGCTGCCCTTCGTTGTAGCCCACCATCGCGAGCTTGGACAGCGCGGCCATCGAGTTGGTGGACTCGACCCCGGGCAGCTGTTCCAGCCGCCAGGCGAGCCGGTCCACCTGGGCCAGCGTGCCGTAGCGGGTGCACTGGTCCTCGGGCGTCGAGACCATGACCACCAGGATGTCGCTGGAGGCGGCGTAGTGGCTGGTGACGTAGTCGTTGTCGCGGTTGTAGCGCGAGTCGGCCCGCAGCTCGGGTGCGCCTGGGTCCAGGTC
>NZ_VIDT01000981.1 GCF_006519715.1 Ideonella azotifigens | reverse complement strand
CGGTGGCGCACTCACCACCGGCCTGGGCTACGACGCCAACGGCAACTTGACCACCGTCAACCTGCCCAAGGGCGCCGGCCAGACCACCGCGCGGACGGCCACCAACGGCTACGACAGCCTGGGCCGGCGCATCAACAGCACCCTGGCCGCGCCCGCTGCCGGTGCCTCCGCCCCCGTCATCACCTTCGGCTACGACGGCCTGGACCAGCTCACCAGCGTCACCGACCCCCGGGTCAAGAAGACCACCTACACCACCAGCGGCCTGGGCAACACCAGCTCGCTGTTCAGCCCCGACACCGGCACCACCGGCTTCACCTACTTTGCCGACGGCCGCGTCCAGACCCGCACCGACGCGCTGAGCAACGTTGCCACCTACGCCTACGACGACCTGGGCCGGCTCACCGCCATCAGCTACGTCAACGGCACCACCAGCGGCGTTGGCAGCCAGTTCTACTACGACGGCAGCACCGCCACGGTGCCCAGCACCAGTGCCAACAACAGCACCGGCCAGCTCAGCAGCTTCACCGACGAATCCGGCAGCACCGTCTACACCCACGACGGCTTCGGCCGCGTGCTCACCAAGACCCAGACGGTCGCCACCAGCCCGGCCCGCAGCTTCGTGCTCAAGCAGACCTGGGGCGAGGCCAATGCCAACGAACTGGGCAAGCTCAAGACCCAGTCCTACCCCAGCAAGACCCGCGTCACCTACAGCTACTACGCCGACGGCCGGCTCAAGACCATCGGCATCAATCCCATCAAGACCGACGGTAGCGCCACCGACACCGCCAACAGCGTGACGGTGCTCAACAACCTCAAGTACACCGGCCTGAACGACGTCCAGGGCTGGACCTGGGGCAGCACCGCCACCGCCTACACCCGCGGCTTCGATGCCAACGGCAGGCTCAAGAGCTACCCCCTGGGCAACCCCGCAGGCACTGGCACCGCAGCCGGCCTCATCCGCACCCTGAGCTACGACGACGCCGGGCGCATCAGCGGCTACACCCACACCGACGGTGCCGGCGTCGCCCAACCCGCCTACGACCAGAGCTTCAACTACGACGGTCTGGACCGGCTCAAGCAGCAACAGCAGGCCAGCACCACCAACGGCTACGACTACGACCTGTCGAACAACCGAGTCAGCCAGACCGTTGCCGGCAGCACCTACGCCAACACCATTGCCAGCGGCAGCAACCGCGTCACCGTCGAGACCGGCCCCAACGGCACCACCAACTTCACCTACTTCGCAACAGGTCAGGTCAAGGCCGACGGCACCAACACCTTCACCTACAGCTCGCGCGGCCGCATGGCCTCGGTCAAGATCGGCACCGACACCGTCCAATACCGGTACAACGCGCTCGAGCAGCGTGTCTCCAAGACCGGCCCCACCACAAGAGTGGACGGCGGTGCCCGCTACTACGCCTACGACGAGCAGGGCCACCTGATCGGCGAGTACGACGCCAGCGGCAACCCGGTCTACGAAGTCGTCTACCTGGGCGACACGCCCGTGGCGCTGATCATCCAGACCCGCACCACGACCAACGGCGTGCTCAGCGTGCAGACCAGCGTGAGC
>NZ_VIDT01000980.1 GCF_006519715.1 Ideonella azotifigens | reverse complement strand
GGTCGCGCAGGTGATGCAGGCCGACACGCTCTCCGCCGCCTTCGACCAGCCGCTGCGCTGCCACACCTTGGATGGCCACCGCTGGTGGCTCCCTCTCTGAACCACTGGCCCACTCATGACACAAGACGAAACCCCGGAAGACATCGAGGCCCGCCACAAGGCCAAGATGCAAAAGCACAAGGCCGCGGTCGACCAGCGCATTGCCAAGGCTGACACCGACACCGGCGTCTTGCTGGTCATGACCGGCCCCGGCAAGGGCAAGAGCAGCTCCGGCTTTGGCATGGTGGCGCGTGCGCTGGGCCACGGCATGCGGGTGGGCGTGGTGCAGTTCATCAAGGGCGCCATTGCCACCGGCGAGGAGCGCTTCTACCGCCGCTTCCCCGAAGAAGTGGCCTACCACGTGACCGGTGAAGGCTTCACCTGGGAGACGCAGAACCGGGCGCGTGACGTCGAGCGTGCCGAGGCCGGCTGGGAGATCGCCCGCGGCCTGTTGCGGGACCCGGAAGTCGGCCTGGTGCTGCTGGACGAGCTCAACATCGTGCTCTCGCATGACTACCTGGACACCGCCACGGTGCTGGCCGACATCGCCGCCCGGCCCACCCACCAGCACGTGGTGGTGACCGGCCGCGGTGCGCCGCAGGCCTTGATCGAAATGGCCCACACCGTCAGCGAAGTGAAGGTCGTGAAACACGCCTTCAAGCAAGGCATTCGCGCCCAGCCTGGCCTTGAGTTCTGAACCCTTTACAGAAAGCATTGCGATGAGCCTCAACCTGAACCTGGCTGCCTTGCCCACTTCGCTGGACGCCGCGCTGCGCGCCAAAATCGACGGCAAGACCAAGCCGCTGGGCGCGCTGGGTCGCCTCGAAACGCTGGCGCTGCAGATCGGCCGCATCCAGCAGAGCTTGTCGCCCAAGCTGAGCGAGCCGCATCTGGTCGTCTACGCCGGCGACCACGGCATTGCCGAGGAAGGCGTGAGCGCCTTTCCACAGGACGTGACCTGGCAGATGGTGCTGAACTTCCTGGCCGGCGGTGCGGCCGTCAACGTGCTGGCACGCGAGCTGGGCATGGCGGTGCAGGTGGTGGACGCGGGCGTGAAGCATGACTTCGGCGACCAGCCCACGCTGTTGGACGCCAAGATCGCGCCCGGCACGCGCAACAGCGCGGTCGAGCCCGCGATGGACCGGGCCGAGGCCGAGCTGGCGCTGGCGCGTGGCCAGGCCCATGCCGAGTCCTTGAAGGCGCGCGGCTGCCGCGTCGTCGGCTTTGGCGAGATGGGCATCGCCAACACCAGCGCGGCTTCGCTGCTGCTGCACAAGCTGGCCGGCGTGCCGCTGGCGCAGGCGGTAGGCCGGGGTACCGGGCTGGACGACGACGGCCTGGCGCGCAAGCTGGCGGTGCTGGAACGCGCGGCGGCACGCACTGGCGAGATCGCTGACCCCATCGACGTGCTGGCCGAATACGGCGGCTTCGAGATCGCGATGATGGCCGGCGCAATGCTGGGCGCGGCGCAGGCCGGCATGGTGCTGCTGATCGACGGTTTCATCGCCAGCAGCGCCCTGCTGGTGGCCGCGAA
>NZ_VIDT01000098.1 GCF_006519715.1 Ideonella azotifigens | reverse complement strand
GGCGCTGGAAGCGGCGCTCGCACATGCGCCGGTAGCACTTTGGCGTGTGGATGCGCTCGAAGCGCTGCCGCTGAACGTGGCCGCACGCCGGCTGATGGCACCGGGTGGCGCGCCCGGCGGCGTGGCTGCAGCTGCGCTGCGAGAACGGGTCGCGAGAACGCCAACCGAAGGCAGACACCGCGAAGTGCTGAGCTTCGAGGGCGAGCGAGGCAGCGAGCGTGCATTGATGGCCAGCGCACCGCTGCAATTGGGAAATGAGACCACGCGGCTGGTCGCACTGATGCCCATCGAATCGGAACTTGAAACCGAGGCCCTGGTGGCCTGGCAGCAACTGGTGCGGGTGCTGACGCACGAGATCATGAACTCGCTGACGCCCATCGCGTCGCTCTCTGGTAGCGCCATCGAATTGCTTGCCGAAGCCGCGCAGGCGCAACCGGACTTGGCTGAAGCGCTGGAGGCCATCGCCCGCCGGTCGGCACAGCTGCTGGCCTTCGTGGAAAGCTACCGCTCGGTCAGCCAGTGGCCGGCGCCGCAATGGCAGGTGGTGGAGGTGGCGCAGTTGCTGTCTGGCGTGCAGCACCTGGTGGCTGCGGACTGGTCGGCAGCGGGTGGCACGGTGCGTTGCGAAGTCACCCCTGACAGCCTGCAACTGCGCACCGATCCCGCCCAACTCGAACAGGCCCTGTTGAACCTGGCACGCAATGCGCTGGAAGCCTGTCTCCAGCGAACCGATCACCATGACCCCGGCGCCGCACCGGCTTTGCTGCTGCAAGCGCGCCTGGGTCGAGGCGGTCGACTGGCCATCACCGTCAGCGACAACGGTCCCGGCGTGGCCCCAGGCCTGGAAACCCAGGTCTTCACGCCCTTCTTCTCCACCAAGGCCCAGGGCCGCGGCATCGGGCTGGCGGTCGTGAGGCAACTGGTGCACGGCCTCGGCGGCACCGTGCGCCACGCCAAGCGACCAAGTGGCGGCGCCTG
This sequence comes from Ideonella azotifigens, assembly GCF_006519715.1. Lineage (GTDB taxonomy): Bacteria > Pseudomonadota > Gammaproteobacteria > Burkholderiales > Burkholderiaceae_C > Ideonella > Ideonella azotifigens. The sequence continues at coordinate 11,409 of NZ_VIDT01000098.1, read as the reverse complement.
TTTCGTGCTGGGGTTCTGAGCCAGGCCGCAGTCGCTCAGCGCTTGTCCGGATACGGATCGTGCAGGCCCAGCCCGAGCAGGATCTGAGTTTCGCGGGCTTCCATGGCTTCGGCTTCGACGTCGTCGTCCTCGTGGTCGTAGCCCTGGGCGTGCAAGGTGCCGTGCACCAGCAGGTGGGCGTAGTGGTCGGCCACGGGGAGCTTGAGTTCCCTGGCTTCCTTCTCGACCACCGGCGCACAGAGGATCAGGTCGGCCATCACCAGCGGCTCGTGCTCGTAGTCGAAGGTCAGCACGTTGGTCGCGTAGTCCTTGTGACGGAACTCGTGGTTCAGGCGACGGCCTTCTTCCTCGCCGACGATGCGCACCGTGATCTCGCCCGGCGCTTCCAGCGCGGCGCGGATCCAGCGCATGACCTTGTGGCGCGGCAGTTGGGCGCGGTGCGCCGGGTCGGCGAACTGCAGCGAAAGGCTCAGCTCGGGCTTTGCAGCGGGCTTGACGCCGGCCATCAGCGCGTCTCCAGCTTGCGCTGCCGTTCATGCACGCGCTCGCGCTCTTCGCGCTGGCTGTCGTAAGCGTCGACGATGCGGGCCACCAGCGGGTGGCGCACCACGTCGGCCGAGGTAAAGCGGGTCATCGCAATGCCTTTCACGTCGCGCAGCACTTCGGCCGCGTCGATCAGCCCGCTGGGCATGCCGCGCGGCAGGTCGATCTGGCTCACGTCGCCGGTCACCACCGCCTTGGAGCCGAAGCCGATGCGGGTCAGGAACATCTTCATCTGCTCGGGCGTGGTGTTCTGCGCCTCGTCCAGGATGATGAAGGAATGGTTCAGCGTGCGGCCGCGCATGAAGGCCAGCGGCGCGATCTCCAGCGTGGCCTTCTCGAAGGCCTTGGTCACGCGGTCGAAGCCCATCAGGTCGTACAGCGCGTCGTACAGCGGGCGCAGGTAGGGGTCGACCTTCTGGGTCAGGTCGCCCGGCAGGAAACCCAGCCGCTCGCCGGCTTCCACCGCCGGGCGCGTCAGCACGATGCGCTGCACCGAGCTGCGCTCCAGTGCGTCCACCGCCGCGGCCACCGCCAGGAAGGTCTTGCCGGTGCCGGCCGGGCCGATGCCGAAGCTGATGTCGTGCGCCATGATGTGGCGCAGGTACTGTAACTGGTTTGGCGTGCGCGCGGTCAGGTCGGCGCGCCGGGTGTGCAGCACGATGTCGCCCTCGGCCGCGTCCGGCAGGTGCACCGGCGCGCCACCACGGCGCAGGTCGTCCAGCGCCAGCTGGAAGGTCTCGGCAGTGATGGGCTTTTTTGCCCGCTCGTAGAGCATCTCCAGCATCGCCAGCACGCGCTCGGCGTCGCGCTTGCTGCCATCGATCTTGAACGCGCCCTGCCGCCGCGTGATGCTCAGCGGCAGCATGGCCTCGATGGACCGCAGGTGCTCGTCCAACGGGCCGCAGAGGTGGGCCAGCCGTGTGTTGTCGAGCGGGGAAAAGGTGTGGCGGAGGATCATTGGGGCGCGATTGTGAGCCAAACGATAATCCCGCACATGATCGGTCGTCTCACGGGTTTGATTGCGGAAAAGTCCCCTCCGCTGGTGCTCATTGACGTGCAGGGCGTCGGCTACGAGGTGGACGTGCCGATGAGCACGTTCTACAACCTGCCGGGACTGGGCGAGAAGGTGACGCTGCTGGTGCACCAGGTGGTGCGCGAAGACGCCAACTTGCTCTACGGCTTCCTGACGGCAGAAGAGCGGGCCACGTTCCGCGAGGTCGTGAAGATCAGCGGCATCGGGCCGCGCACGGCGCTGTCCATTCTCTCGGGCCTGTCGGTCTCGGACCTGGCAGGCGCGGTGACACGGCAGGAAGGCGCGCGGCTGCAGAAGGTGCCGGGCATTGGCAAGAAAACCGCCGAGCGGCTGCTGCTGGAGCTCAAGGGCAAGCTGGGCGCCGAACTGCCGGGCGTGGGCGCCAGCGTGGCGACCGACGCGCAGGCCGACATCGTGCAGGCGCTGATGGCGCTGGGCTACAACGAGAAGGACGCGGCGGCGGCGCTGAAGAAGCTGCCGCCGGACGTGGGCGTCAGCGAAGGCATCAAGCTGGCGTTGAAGTCGCTGGGCTGAGTCCCTTCGGGCTCAATGTTCCAGCGCAGGGCCGGGCGCTGAAGCTCCGAGCGCGCGCACCGGCGCCTGCACGGTCAACTGCTCCGTCTTGCCGTCGGCATTCTTGAAGGTCAGCGTCAGCGGCACCTGGTCGCCGGCCTTCAGCGGCTGCTTCAGGTCCATCAGCATGACGTGGAAGCCGCCGGGCTGGAGCTTGACGGCCTTGCCGGCTGGCAGCTCCAGGCCGCCCGCCACTTCGCCCATCTTCATCACGTCGCCCACCATCTTCATCTCGTGCACTTCTGCCATGCCGGCCAGCGGCGTGGCCACGCTAACCAGCCGGCTGCCCTGGGCGGAGCGCAGTTGCATGAAGGCCCCGGTGGCCTTTTGCTGGGCGACGGTGCCGCGCACCCACAAGTCGGTCACCGCGGGCGGCTCGGCCAGCACTGCTGCGCTGGCAGCCAGCAGGCCCAGCGCCCATGTGGCTCGGGTGAAGAAGGACGGGGTCTTGAAAGCTTGCATCGGTGTTTTGTCTCCTGCTGTCGGGTGGCCATGAGATGCAGCCGCAGCCGCTCAGGCCCCCAGATGATCGCGCACCCGGGCCCCACCGTCGCTGCGCGTCATGCCGGCCGGCCATTCGCTTTCGCGCAGGCGGGCGCGGCTGAAGCGCGCGCTTTGGCGCTCGCGGCCATCGAGGATCTGGGTGCGCTTGAGGTTGGCGAAGATGCGCGAGACGGTCTCGGGCGAAGTGTCGATGATGGCTGCCATGTCCTTGATGGTCGGCAGGGGCGTATGGGCCTCCTCGCCGATCCACGGTGCGTCGTCCTCCGGCGCCAGCATCAGCAGCAAGGCCTTCAGCCGGTCCTGCGCCGAGCTGCTGCGCAGCGCCACCAGGTCCTCGCCGCGGCGCTGCTGCTGCAGCAGGCCTTCCATCAGGACCAGCCGGCGCTCGGCGTCACTGGCCAGCACCCGCCGGCGGGCTTCGCTGGGCACGATGGCGCGCGCGGTGTTGGCATACGGGTAGGCCGCCAGCAGTTCCAGGCCGATCAGGTCGCCAGGCAGCACGATCTGCATGAAGCGCTGGCCGTCCACCGTGGCCCGGTCCAGGCGCAACGCACCTGCCGTCAGCTGCCAGACCGTGCCCATGCCACCGGCCTCGAACAACACATCACCGCAGGCCAACTGCTGCACCGGGTCATCGCGCAGCGAAACTCGTGAATCAAAGGTCATGACGATCCGTCCCAGACGGCTTCCATTGGTACGACAAGGGCTGGCAGCGTGGGTTGCGGAAGATCAACAAACGGCAGCAAGCTAACTCAGGGAAAACACTGAATCATTGTAGACAGCCTGCACCCGACCCTGCCGGCCGAATGCATGCGCCTGCCCACGCTGCTGCCGGCGAGCCCCGGGCTGGACGGCGCCCCGGGTCTGGCGCCAGGGCCACCCGGCGGGTACCCCGAGGTGTACAGAGTCCGGCCCAGCCGCTCAACGTGGGATTGCCCGCCACCAGCAGGCGTGACACCGTCGGCACCACGGCCTGACCGAGGATCGCCAGCAAGGCGATCCAGGCGCTGCGGCGCAACAGGCGGGCGGTGAATGACCCCAGCGATTCCGCTTTCAAACAGACACGATGCCGACGATCAAGGATGTGGCCCAGCTCGCCGGCGTCGGCGTGGGCACCGCTTCGCGGGTGCTCTCCGGCCGCGGCTCGTTCTCGGCCAAGGCGGCAGCGCGCGTGGCCTCGGCGGTGCAGACGCTGGACTTCCGGCCGTCGACCATTGCCCGCGCGCTGGTCACGCAGGTCAGCGGCACCATCGGCGTCTATGTGCCGGACTTCAAGGGCCCGTTCTACGGCCCGATGCTGCATGCGGTGGAAAGCGAATTGCGCAGCCACGAGCGCCACATGGTCGCGGCCAATGGCTGCGGCCAGGCCAGCATGCGCCGCCAGGCCCAGGACGGCGTGCGCTTCCTGATGGACCGCGGCTGCGACGGCATCCTGGTGACCACCAACGCGCTGACCGATGCAGACCTGCTGGCCCTCCAGGAGCGTTTCCCGCATGTGGCCGTGGTCAACCGCGAAGTGGTGCGCATGAAGGCCGCATGTTTCTCGGTGGATCACCACGCCGCCGGCCGGCTGGCCGGGCGGGCCTTCCTGGACCACGGCCACCGGCAGCTGGCGGTGATTGCCGGCCTGGCCGAGGCGCCGGACAATCGGCAGCGCCTGCAGGGTTTTTTCGACGAGCTGGCCACGGCCGGCATCGCCCGCGAGCAGGTGCCCTGCGTGGACGGGCTTTTCACCGCCAAGGGCGGCTCGGAGGCCACCGGCGCGCTGCTGGCCGGCGGCGCACAATTCACCGGCCTGTTCTGCTGCAATGACCTGATGGCGATGGGCGCCATCGCCCGGCTGCATGCCGCCGGCAAACGCATGCCGGAAGAGGTTTCGGTGATCGGCTACGACGACGCCGACGAAATGGCCGCCTACCTCAGCCCCAGCTTGACCAGCATCCGCATCGCCATCGACAACATGGGCCTGAACGCCTGCCGCATGCTGCTGAACCAGTGCTACGCAATGTCGCTGCCGCTGGTGCACGAATTCCAGCCCGAGTTGGTGCTGCGCAACTCGCTGGGGCCGGCTCCCGGCTGAACGCCGCCTCCCCGCGCAGGCCCGGCCAGCGGCTCCCTTTGTGTCGACTGCGTAAATCACATACAGCTTCAAGACAGCCAGGCCGAAATCCTGGTCATGCAAGTCGCCGCCTCCACCACTGTCGCCAACGCCGCCAGCGCCAGCAGCGGCAGCTCGTCCACCACCGCCTCGCAGATCGCCGCGCTGCAAAAACAGTTGCAGACCCTGGCGCAGGACCTGAAGGACCTGGCCAAGGACGACACGCTGAGTGCCGAGGACAAGCAGAAGCAGCAGCAACTGCTGCAGATGCAGATGCAGTCGGTGCAGCAGCAGATCACCGCGCTGCAGAACAAGGCCACGCAGGACGCCGAGGCCAGGCGCAAGGCGAGCGAAGCCAAGTCCAGCGAATCGAAGGACACACAGGCGCAAGCGCAGTCCGATCCGGCCGACCCGCTGGCGGGCAAGAAGGACGAAGATCCCGCCCGCCGCCTGGGCCTGCAGATCGACACCTACGCCTGAGCGGCGACCGCAGGCCCGCAGGCCGCCCGATGCATTCAGGGCGGCAACGGACCGACCCGGCGCCAGGTCTCGCCGTCGCCCTCGCCCCCCTCGAAGTAGCGCAGCGTCTCGCTGCCAGGCGCGGTCTCCAGGCGGTGCAGGGCGTTCTCAAACAGGAAGAGGCCGCCGGCGATGGGCCGCAGCTTGAGTGGCCGCCCCTCACCGCGTTGCGCATACAAGGCGCCGTCCTTCACACGCAGCAAGCGGTCATCCGCCGCGGCCGAGCTGCCAGCGGCGCGCCACACGCCTTGCAGTTTCTCCAGTTCACTCACCGGCAGGTCCAGCTTGGGGCCATCCGGAAAGGGCTGGCCCAGGGCAATGGCTGCCACTCGCCGCCCCAGGTTGCCGACGTTCAGCGCGCTGCTGTCGCTGTTGTGCAGCACCACCACGCTGAGCTGCTCCGCCGGCAGCCAGATGAGCACCGACTTGAAGCCGTGGATGCCGCCGCCGTGCTGCAGCATGGGCTGGCCGCGCAGCGTCTCGGCATAAATGCCATCGCCGTAGGCCGCCTTCTGCGCCGGGGCGCCTTCGGGCGTGACCATGCGCAGGTAGGTCGCCGGCTTCAGCACCCGGCCGCGATGCAGGGCCAGGTTCCAGCGCCAGAGTTCGTCCACCGTGCTGACCAAGGCGCCGGCTGCGTGCGGTTGCGTCATGCTCACCAGGCCCGCACGCTCCACGCCCGCGGCGCCGCTGCTGTAACCCGACACCATGCCGGAAATGACGCGATCCGGATCGTCATACTGGGTGCGGCCCAGGCCCAGCGGCTGCAGCATGGCCGCCACCTGCGCGTGCCAGGTCTTCTTCGTGATGGCCTCGATCACCGCGCCCACCAGCACGTAGCCGGAGTTGTTGTACGCCCAGGACGCGCCGGGCGCGAAGTCCACCGGCTGGCCGCTGAACTCGGCGATCATCTCCGCGGTGCTCAGGTCCCGCCGAATGGGATTGCCCATGTAGCGCGGCAGGCTGGTGAAGCTCTTCACGCCCGAGGTGTGGTTGAGCAGTTGCTGCAGCGTGATGCCGTCTGCGCCGGGGTAGCTCGGCAGGTATTTGGACAGCGGATCGTCCAGCTTCGCCAGTCCCTGGTCCACCAGTTGCAGCAAGGCCGCCGCCGAGAACTGCTTGGTCACCGAGCCGATGCGCAGCACCTGGTCCGGCGACAGCGGCACGCCAAGCTCGATGCTGGCCATGCCACGCGCGCTGCGGTAGAGCACCGTGTCGCCACGGGCCACCAGCATCACCGCGCCGGGCCCATCGGCCGGCACTGCGTTGGCGAGCAGCGTGTCCAGCTGCGCGCGCAGCTCGGCAGGTGCCGGCGCCGCCGCCAGGACCTGCAGGACGGGACTGAAGGCAATGACCGCGACTGCAGCGAGCCGGATGCCATGGCCGAACAAGCGGCGACGGGCGGGCACAAGGTTGTGAGTAGGCATGGGATTTTGGCCAGACATGGAAGATGCCAAGCCTCCCACCGTGACATGGGCGCTTCAAGCCGCCTGCGACGAAGCGGGCAATGAAAGGGACGAGCCGCGACGAGCTTTCGGCGCCGCAGGGCATCTGCCAAGCCACCCGTCCAGAAACCGCACCATGTTCGCGGCCGTTCCGCTGCAAGACTGAGCCCCGCCACGGTCCCGGCCGGCCATAATCCCTGTATGTCCATCCAGACCGACGATTTCGGCCCCGCCGCCAGCCGGCCGGCCCGTGTGGTCACCGCGCAACCGGTGACGCCGCAGGAAGAAGCGCAGGAACGCGCGCTGCGGCCCAAGGGGCTGGACGAATACGTCGGCCAGCTGAAGGCGCGCGAACAGCTGGAGATCTTCATTGGCGCGGCCAAGAAGCGCAGCGAGGCGCTGGACCATGTGCTGCTGTTCGGCCCGCCGGGGCTGGGCAAGACCACGCTGAGCCACATCATTGCCAATGAGCTGGGCGTGAACCTGCGCCAGACCAGCGGTCCGGTGCTGGAAAAGCCCAAGGACCTGGCGGCCATCCTGACCAATCTCGAGAAGAACGACGTGCTGTTCATCGACGAGATCCACCGGCTCTCGGCCGTGGTCGAGGAAATCCTGTACCCGGCGCTGGAGGACTACCAGATCGACATCATGATCGGCGAAGGCCCGGCCGCCCGCTCGATCAAGCTGGACCTGCAACCCTTCACGCTCGTGGGCGCCACCACCCGCGCCGGCATGCTGACCAACCCGCTGCGCGACCGCTTCGGCATCGTCACCCGGCTGGAGTTCTACACCGACGAGGAACTGGCCCGCATCGTGACCCGCTCGGCGCGGCTGCTGAACGCGCCCATCGACGTCGAAGGCGCGACCGAAATCGCCCGCCGCAGCCGCGGCACGCCGCGCATTGCCAACCGCCTGCTGCGCCGCGTGCGCGACTACGCCGACGTCAAAGGCACCGGCCGCATCACCCGCGAAATGGCCGACGCCGCGCTGAAGATGCTGGACGTGGACTCACGCGGCTTCGACCTGATGGACCGCAAGCTGCTCGAAGCCGTGGTGCACCGCTTCGACGGCGGCCCGGTCGGCCTGGAAAACGTGGCCGCCGCGATTGGCGAAGAGCCCGGCACGATCGAAGACGTGATCGAGCCCTACCTGATCCAGCAGGGCTTCCTGCAGCGCACGCCGCGTGGGCGGGTGGCCACCTTGATGGCTTACCGCCACCTGGGTGTGACGCCACCGCAGCGGGGCAGCGATCTGTTCGAGGGTTGAGCGACCACCGAGCTGGCCTCGGTTCCCCTGGCTCGCCTCCGCCACGGCGGTGCTTCAAATAAATGGGGTCAGAGTCAATTTATCGGGCACGCCGGTTCCAGCGAGTTGAGGTATCTCAAGATAAATTGACTCTGACCCCATTTATTTTCACGCGACCTCGGCGCGGCACCACGCACTGGGATTCAAACGCTCAGTCCGACCGAAAAGGTATCGGCCTCGGGGCCGCACTCAAGACCGCCGGCTGCGCTTGCTGCACCGCATCGCGTGCTGCAGCCGCCTCCAGCGTCGGATACGCAATCGAGCAGAGTTGCGAGTTGATGCGGCGCAGCTCGGTCAGCAGGTCCAGGTGCAGCGAGCTGGTCTGGATGCTCTCCGGTGTGTTGCCATGCAGGCGGTCGAAGTGGTTGGCGGCGCAGGCTTGCACGCGGTCGCGGAAGCGGCGTTTCTGGGCCAGCAGGTCGCGGGCTTCCTGTTCGTTGCCGCTGAGGAAGACGCTCATCGCCAGCCGGTGATTGCTCAGCAGCTGGCCGTGCAGCTCGGCCAGTTCGGCAATGCCGGCCTCGGAGAAGTTGCGGCCGGGGCGGATCTTCTTGTCCTCCAGGTCCTGCAGCACCCGCTCGGCCGCGTCGCCGATCTGTTCCATGTTGATCGTGAAGGCGAGGATGTCGGCCCAGCGCCGGCCCTCGCGCTCGGACAGCGAGCTGCGCTGGATCTTGGTCAGGTAGTACTTGATGGCCGAATACAGCGTGTCGACCTGGTCGTCCAGGCGGCGCAGCTCGGCCGACAGCGCCAGGTCGTTGTCGCGCATCACCGGCAGCAGGCCGCGCAGCATGGTCTCGACCAGGTCGGCCTGGTGCAAAGCCTCGCGCGCGGCGCAGGACATGGCAAGTTGCGGTGTGTCCAGCACCTCCGGGTCCAGGTGGCGCGGGCCAGTGGCGTGAAGCGCGAGCGCATTCGGCGAGACAGGTGGCGTCTCGCCCCAGCGGCCGACCAGCCGCGCCATCGCGCCGGTGGCCGGCAGGAACAGCAGCGCGCAGGCCAGGTTGAAGCTCAGGTGGAACAGCACCACCCACGAAGCGGCGCCCGGCCGCAGCGGCCCGAGCGACTGCGCCAGCCCGTGCACAAAAGGCGCGGCGAGCAAGCCGCCCGCCAGTTTGAACAGGAAGTTGCCCAGCTGCACACGACGACCTTCGATGGGCGCGTGCATGGTCGTCAGCAGGCTGCTGAGGCCGCTGCCCACGTTGGCGCCCAGCACCAGGCCAAACGCCACTTCCAGCGAGACGATGCCGGTGCCAGCCAGCGCGGCGGTGAGCAGCACCGCGGCCAGGCTGGAGTAGCTCATCAGCGCCAGCACCGCGCCGACCAGCAGCTCCAGCGGCGCGTCGTTGCGCACACCGCCAAGCAGCATCTTCATCTGCGGCGCGGCCAGCAAGGGCTCGGTCGCCAGGCCGATCAGGCGCAATGCCAAGGTGATGATGCCCAGGCCGATCAGCACGCCGCCCAGGCGGCCCGCGGTGCTGCCCTCTTGCGACAGGTGCAACACCACGCCAGCCAGCAGCAACAAGGGCGACAGCCAGGCCAGGTTGAAGGAGAACAGCAGCGTGACCAGGCCGGTGCCGACGTCTGCGCCGCGCAGCACTGCCAATGCGGTCGACAGCGACATCAGGCCCTGGCTGACGAAGGATGACGCGATCAGGCTGGTGGCCCCGCTGCTTTGCACCAGCGCCGTGACGCCCAGCCCCGCCAGCGCCGCGCTGGCGCGCGTGCCGGTGCTGGCCTGGATCAGCCGGCGCAGCCCTGCCCCGAACACCTTCAGGATGCCGGTGCGGACCAGGTGGGTGCCCCACACCAGCAGCGCAATCGCCGCCAGCAGGTTCAGCAGGTACAGCATGACGAGAAACGTGTGCCTTTTTGCCTGGTTTGGCCGGCCGAAGGGCCAGCCTTTTGGAAGGACTCAGGGCCGCTCACCTCGCGACAAGCGGGCCTGGATGTCATCGATGACAGGCAGCAGTTCGGCCACGCTGTCGATGACGTAGTGTGCCCCCGCTTCGCTCAGCTGGGATGCGGCTTTTTCACGCCTCCGGGCTTGTTCTGCAACGCCCAGCGATTGCCACTCGGCCAGCGACAGGCCCATCGCATTGCCGCTGACCGAAACGCCCACGGCCCAGGTGCCGGCGTTCAGGCCTTCCTGCAGGCCCACGCCGGTGTCGTCGACCTTGACCACGCTGTGTGCCGGCCACACGCCCAGGTCGGCAAAGCAGCGATACATCATCAGCGGAGAAGGCCGGCCCTCGGCCAGGTCGCCGGCGCAAACCAGGTTGTCGGCGACCAGGCCCTGGGCCTGCGCCAGTGGCGTGAGGACTTGCATGATGGGCCGGTTGTAGCCCGTCGTGGAGCCGATCTTCAGGCCGCGTGCGCGCAGCGCGGCCAGCATCAGCGGCGCGCCGGGAATGGCCTCGGCGAAGTCGGCCACCACGGCGGCGTTCATCGGCGTGAAGACTTCGTAGAGGTGATCCACGTCGGCGTCGCTGAACGGCTGGCCGTGGCGCGCCAGCCATTGGGCCGCGACCTCCGGCAACTGGCCCAGCGCGTGGATGTGGTCCCACTTGGCCATGCCCATCGGGCCGCGGGCCTGGTCGATGCCGAGCTTCACGCCGTAGCGCTCGAACAGGCGCACAAACGCGCCCATCGGCGCGCAGGAGCCGAAGTCCAGCAGCGTGCCGGCCCAGTCGAAGACGACGGCCTTGAGTGGATCGGTGGCAGGGAGGGATGTGTTCGATGTCATGGGATGTTCTGCGAGGGGCTCACCAGTCACCGAAAACGTCCTCGGCGATGCCGAAGGCGGTGCTGGCGCCAGTGCCGCTGGTGACCAGCACGACACGCGTGGCTTCGTCAGGACTGTCGATCAGGCAGTCGGTGCTGGCGGACGAGGGGTAGAGGCCGACCCAGCGCTCGGTCACCGTGGCCTCGCGCAGCTTCAGCGTCTCGCGCAGGTGGCGCAGGATGATGTCGTCCACGCGCTGGTCGGCAAACGGCAGCGGCGCGGCACCGTAGTGGTGGGAGTCACCCACCACCAGCGAGCCATCGGCACTCTGCACGACGATCAGGTGGATGCCGTGCTGCAGCGACTCGCCCTCCTCGCGCTGCATCTGCGCCAGCAGCGGCGCGGCCTCCGGCAGCTTGCTGTAGCCGTGGTAGCGCACCAGGCTCAGGTCGGCCATGACCGAGCCCGGCAGCTGGAAGCCCGGCTCGGGCCGCACGCGCAACATCTGCAGCTGGCACAGGCGCAGGTCATGAGGCGCAATGCGTTCGGCAAACAGGCCGTGGAGCTCGGTGTTGGTGCAGACGGCCACGCGCTCGGCATGCAGCACGGCGCGCGAGGTGCGCACGCGCGGCGTGGCCACCTCCAGCACCGCCTCGCCGAAGCG
>NZ_VIDT01000979.1 GCF_006519715.1 Ideonella azotifigens | reverse complement strand
CAAGCTCAAGCAGCGCATGCAGGTCTTCCTCGCCGAGACGGCCTTCATCGGCTGCGCCGGCCTGAAGGTGAACGACGAGATGCGCGTGACCATCGCCGCCCAGGCCTGCCTGTTGCTGCTGGGCCGGCCCGAGGTCGCGTTCGACCGGCTGCGCCAGGTGCTGCTGTACCCCGGAGCGTTCATCGTGGACCGCGTGCACAGCGGTGCGGCCGGCGTGCAGCGCGAGGAGCGGCGCGTGCTGTCGGGCGAATCCTGGCAGCAGGGCCAGGTCATCCTGTCCTGGCAGGACGTTGTCGCTGGCGCAGCCGACGCCAGCGATGGCCACAACGTCGTGATCCACGAATTCGCCCACCAGCTCGACCAGGCCAACGGCCCGGCGAACGGCGCGCCACTGCTGGGCACCCGCGCCCAGTCCCGCCGCTGGTCACAGGTCATGCAGGCCGAGTTCGACGCACTGCACGCCCGCCTGGCCCGCGGCCAATGGGCTGAACCCGGCACGCCCGAAGCCTCACCCGGCCTGCTCAACCCCTATGGCGCCACCGACCCCGCCGAGTTCTTCGCCGTGACCAGCGAAGTCTTCTTCGAGCAGCCCCAAGCGCTGCTGGACCAGCACCCGGCGCTGTATCAGGTGCTCAGCGAGGCTTACGGCCAGCATCCTGCCAGCTGGTGAGCCGGCTCGGCGCGCTCATTCGGGCGCTCGGCCAGAGGAGATGCGCCGCCATTCACGTCGGGTGTCCAGCAGACCCAATACCGTGACGGTTTGCGCCATGTGGTCCGGCACGTAGAGCACCGCAAAGCCACGGTGATGCGTCACCAGCAAGTCAGGCATGGTCGAGTCCATCGCCGTGCCGATCGCATGGTTGAGCCTCAGGATCTTGACGACCTGCTGCTGCAAGTCGTCGATGAAGGCGAGGGTTTCATCTTCCGTGAAATGCGGATGTGGCTGCGTCAACAGATCCAGGATGTCCTGTTCGACAGCCTCACCAAACAAGACCTCGTACTGCGGAATCAAGCGGCGCTCTTCGGGCTGGCATTGGGTGCTTTCAGGCGTGCACGCACGCGGCTCATCAACTCGTCGCCGCTGATGGTGGGCAGGGTGCCGCTCTTCAGTCGGGCATGGCGCTCGGCGCCTTCGGATTGCAGCCAATTGGCGACGGTGGTGTCGCGGTCGTCCAGCGCGAGGATGGCGGCCTCCAGCACGGCATCTGCGCTGGGGTAGAGGCCTGCGTTGACCTTGTGTTGCACCGAGGCGATGGCCTCGTCGCCGAGATTGAAAGTGACAGTGCGGCTCATGGCGGCGTCCCCGGTGATGTGTGCTGATCCTAACGCAGCACATCTCCGGCCGCCCACCTTGCCACCTGCTGCGCCACCCAAGCGGCGTCGTCCAGCGGCAGGTCATGCCCGGCAAGCGAGTGGACCTCGAGCGGCAGTTGCCAGGCTTGCGCCAGGCGCTGTGAGCAGGCGGGGTTGACGAGGCGGTCGGCGGCGCCGTTGAGCACCAGCATCGGCACGGCGGGCGGCTGCAGTGGCGCCCGATAGCGAGCTGCCGCCCACAGTTGGCGAAGCGTGTTGGC
>NZ_VIDT01000978.1 GCF_006519715.1 Ideonella azotifigens | reverse complement strand
CGAGGCCACGCTTTGCGACACCAGGGCCTGGCCGGGGCCGGCCGCGAAGCGCTCGAAATGCACGCCGTCGAAACGGAACAGCCCGGTGGCCGAGCCCAGCCAGAGGTAGCCGTCGGCCGTCTGCGCCAGGCTGTTGACTTCGGACGGCGCGCCGTCGCGGGTCAGCCAGGCGCTATGGTGGAACTGGGCCAGGTCCAGCATGGCCGGCAGCGCCAGCACGCGGCCCGGCAGCCCGGCCAGCAAGGCCGCGACCAGCACCATCCATCGCCACGCCATGGCAGGCCTGCGCGCTCGCGCCATCATCGTGCTGCCATCCGCTCCAGGAAAGAAAAACCACCGGGCTGCGGGGCAGGCGGCCCGGGCACTGCTGCGGCCGATTGTGGCAGCAGGCCGCCATCCGGCCGGTCCGGCGTGTGCGGTCGGATTACACGAAAGGGTAGCCCCCGGGCTGCACGATCCGGGCTGGCCCCGTGGCGGCCGCGTTCCTAAACTGATTCCACACTCCCTCAACCCACGGAAACCGCCCATGCCCTCGAAGTTGTCCACCTCCCGGCTGCTGGCCGCCCTCGCCACGCTGCTGCCCGCACTGGCCCTGCCGCTGGCTTCGCAAGCCGCAGACGAAGGCCTGCGCGTGGCCACCTTCAGCAAGAACAGCTCGGGCTGGACCGGCCCCGGCGGCATTGGTGGCGCCAGCTTCATCAACAAGAAGTCCGGCAACGAAGCACCATCGCTGCAGACCAAGTTCGAGGACTTCGGCATCACCTTCAGCGAGCAGAAGGCCAGCTGGACCGGCGACCTGAAGACCGGCAAGGCCTTCGAGATCGGCCTGGACGTCAACGTGCACGACATCGTGTTCTTCCACGACTCGGTCACGCGCGACCTGGCCGTCGAGATCCGCGACTACGACAACCCGCCCGAAGGCTACCCCTACACCTCCGTCTGGTACATCGTCGGCACGCTGAGCCCGGCCAACAAGGGCTGGCAGCACTACTCGGTGACCGTGGCCGACCCGGCCGCCACCACGCTGCCGCAAGGCTGGGGCGGCTACGGCGCCGAAGACCCGGTGACCTACGAGCCCAAGCTGCCGCCAGGCCGCACCTTCGCCAACGTGATTGCCGGGGCCGACGAGATCGTCTTCACCACGCTGATCCCGGGCTGGGTCTACGGCTTCACCTATTTCAACGTCGGCGTGGACAACCTGTTCATCCGCCAGATCACGCCGCAGTGAACGGCACGGGCGGTCGGCGGACCGCCCCGCACAGGTAATGAGTCCGCTGGTTCATCTTCGCGATGAGCCTTGTGGTTGAGCCAGCCGGCGTGGGGCACACTCTGCCCTCCGCCGGGCTGGCTTTTTTTGTGCGCGGCGAAACTGCCTCCTTCGCCCCATGGACTTCAAGCAGCTCGAGTATTTCGTCGCCGTTGCCGAACACCGCAGCTTCAGCCGCGCCGCCGTGTCGCTGGACATCGCGCAGTCCGCGCTGAGCCGCCAGGTGCGGCTGCTGGAAGTGGAGCTGCGCGAAACCCTGCTCAGCCGCAACGGCCGCGGCGTGACCTTGACCGAAGCCGGCGAGCGC
>NZ_VIDT01000977.1 GCF_006519715.1 Ideonella azotifigens | reverse complement strand
GCACGCCCAGCGCGATTGCGCTGCGCGCCCATGTGCGCTGCCAGTCGCTGGTGGACCGCATCCGCGGGCTGGAGCTGGTCTGGCACCAGAAGCTGCGGCCGGGGTACGGCTGGATCTTCCCGATGAAGGACAGCGTGTTCAACATCGGCGTGGGATTGTTCCAGACCGACGCCGAAGCGGCCCCCAATCTGCGCCAGGTCTTCAATGCCTTCCTCGAAGCCTACGAACCCGCTCGCTTGCTGATGCAAGACGGCGAAGTGCTGGGCGACGTGAAACGCGAGGCCAGCGGCTGGGCACTCAAGGGCGCGCCACTGCGCTGCTCGCTGGGCGGCGCGAAGTGGAGCGCGCCGGGCGTGCTGGTCACCGGCGAGGCCGCTGGTGCCACCTACCACTTCACCGGCGAAGGCATTGGCAAGGCCATGGAAACCGGCATGCTGGCCGCCGAGGCGCTGCTGGTGGCCGAAGACGAAGGCGTTCAGCGCGCCGCCTACGAAGCGCGGCTGCGCGCGCTGCAGCCGCGCTTCGCGCTGTACGAGAAGGCCAACCTGATCAACAGCCACCCCTGGCTGGCCGACCTGCTGATCTGGCGCGGCCGCCACAGCGCCTTCCTGCGCGGTCGCATGGCCAAGATCCTCGACGAGACCAGCAACCCAGGCAGCCTGGTGACCGTGCGTGGCCTGGCGCGCGCGATGATCGGCGTTTGAGCATGTGCCAGCTGCTCGGCATGAATGCCAACACGCCGACCGACGTGATGTTCAGCTTCACCGGCCTGGCCACGCGCGCCGACGAGCACAAGGACGGCTTTGGCATCGGCTTCTTCGAGGACCGCGGCGTGCGCCTCTTCGTGGACCACCACAGCGCCCGGCAGTCGCCGGTGGCGCAACTGGTCAAGACCTACCCGATCCGCAGCGACAACGTCATCGCCCACATCCGCAAGGCCACGCAGGGCCGCGTGGCGCTGGAGAACACCCACCCGTTCCAGCGCGAGCTGTGGGGCCGCTACTGGGTGTTCGCGCACAACGGCAACCTGGTGGACTTCCACCCACGCCTGCACGCCGCGTTCCGCCCGGTGGGCGACACCGACAGCGAGCGCGCCTTCTGCTGGCTGATGCAGGAGCTCGCCAAGGCGCATGCCGGCGTGCCCGCCATAGCCGAGCTGACGCGCACGCTGGCCGAGCTGATGCCCACGCTGCACCGCCACGGCACCTTCAACATGCTGCTGTCCAACGGCCAGGCGCTGTGGGCCCACGCGTCCACCCACCTGCACTGGGTCGTGCGCCAGCATCCGTTCGGCGCAGTCGCGCTGCGCGACGAGGACCTCAGCGTGGACTTTGCCCACCACACCACGCCCAAGGACCGCGTGGCCGTGATCGCCACCGAACCGCTGACCCAGCACGAAGCCTGGACCGCCTTCACCTGCGGCGAGCTGAAGGTTTTCGTTGACGGCCAGCCGCTGGGCTGACCGCAGCTCATGCGCCGCTGCTGCCATTCGTGCGCCCGCACCGGCCGTCCGCCGCCTCGCAGCGCCGCTGCGCCAGCGGCTGCGAGATGCTGGCGCCATGACGATGCCGCCGA
>NZ_VIDT01000976.1 GCF_006519715.1 Ideonella azotifigens | reverse complement strand
CCTCGGCGTAGACGACGTCCAGCACATGGCGCGCGCCCAGTGCCGACAGCACGGGCTTCAATGCATAGTCCAGCGCCAGCAGGTGGCCGATGCTGCCGCCGGTGCCCAGCGCCAGCACCGTCTTGCCGCGCAGCCCGTCCTGCGGCAGCAGGTCCAGGAAGGCCTTCAGCGCGCCGCTGTAGGCGGCCTTGTAGATGGGGGTGGCGACCAGCACCACATCGGCCGCGGCAACCTGCGCCAGCGCCTGGGCGATCAGCGGGTCACGCGCGTCAGCTGCCAGCAGCGGCACGGCCGGCAGCAGGCGGACTTCGATCTCGATCGTGCCGGGCCCCTGGGGGCGGGCCAGCGAGGCCAGCGCGGCGCGCAGCAGCGCAGTGGAGCGGGACGGGCTGGTGGGGCTGCCCGCGATGCCGACGATGTTCATGACCTGCCTTCGACCCTGCACCTGCAGCGGGCGAGACCGCTGCAGGCGATATGCGTGAAACAAGCTTGGCTGCGGGAGACCATGCAGCCAGCGTGTTCACGATAACGAGCACCCTGCGCAGGGCGAAGGAAGGTTTTCGGCTTTGGTTATCGGCTTTGGTTATCGGCTGGGCGATTGCACGCGTTCAGTCCGTTCAGACCACCACGCGTTCCCACACCGGCTGGCCCGCGGCTTCGGCTTGCGCTTCGGGTACGGTGCCCAGCGGGCCGAAGTGGGCGGGCAGTTCGGCGCGGTCTTCCAGCAGCGCGAGGAAGTCCGGCCGCAGCGGCACGCGGGCGGCTTCCAGCGCCAGCTTGCGGGCGTTCAGCAGCGGCGGGTTGCCGACGATGGACGCGGCGCGGAAGGTGATGTTGACAAGCGTGCGGCGCTGCTCGGTCACGTTGATGCCCTGGCTGTGGATGGCCATCGGGTCCAGGAAGACCAGCGAGCCGCGTGGCGCGAGGATCTGCACCGCGCTGGGGAAGTAGGACTGGTCATAGACCAGGTAGTTGATGCCTTCCTCGCGCACGCCCGCCTCGGTGTGCTTGAAGTAATAGCCGGGTTCGCGCAGGCGGTGGCTGCCGGGCACGACAAAGGTCGCGCCGTTCTCGGCCGTCAGGTCGGTCAGCAAGATGAAGGCATGCAGGTAGCTGGGCAGGATGGGCCCGTCCTTCCACAAGGTGTCGCGGTGGTAGCTGAGCCGGCCGCCCAGGCCGCGGGCCTGGCTGCGCGGGTCCGGCATGTTGGTCTGCAGCAGGCAGTCGCGGATCACCGCGCCGCCCAGGTAGGTTTGCGCCATCGCCTGCACCCGCTGCGACATGGCCAGCGCCTGCAGTTCCTCCGAGACGCAGTAGGCGCAGCGCGTGGTCAGCAGTGGCCAGCCATGGGTGAAGTTCACTTTGCCTGCGGTCTTGGCGTAGTGCTCGACCTCGGCCTCGAAAGCGCTCAACGGCGGCAGCAGCGTGGCCAGCTGGTCGTCGCTGACAAAGCCGGGCAGCACGACAAAGCCGGCGGTCTGCAGACAGAACAGGTCGCGTTCGAATTGGGGGATGGTCATGGGGTCGTGGGGCGGGTCTGTTCAATGAAGCCAGGCCAGAAGGCGCTCGGCGCAA
>NZ_VIDT01000975.1 GCF_006519715.1 Ideonella azotifigens | reverse complement strand
GCCGGCCGTGGGCAAGAAGACGCGCGGCAGCGGCGAGGTCAGCTTCCATGAAGACCTGCTGTTCACCCACCGCGGGCTCAGCGGCCCGGCGGTGCTGCAGATCTCCAGTTTCTGGCGCCCCGGCCAGCCGCTGCGGCTGAACCTGCTGCCCGGCGTGGACTTGCTGGCCCTGCTGCTCAAGGCCAAGCAGCAGTCCCGCCGCCAGCTGGGCAACGAACTGGGCAGCCTGTTGACCCAGCGCCTGGCCGACACCTGGCTGGCCATCCAGGGCCTGGATGGCAGCCAGGCCATGCCGCAAGTGCCGGACGCGCAGCTGCGCCAGCTCGCCACCAGCCTGCAGGACTGGCAGCTGATGCCGGCCGGCACCGAAGGCTGGCACAAGGCCGAGGTGATGGCCGGCGGCGTGGACACCAAGGACCTCAGTTCGCAGACGATGGCGAGCAAGCGCCAGCCCGGCCTTTATTTCATTGGCGAAGTGGTGGACGTGACCGGCTGGCTGGGCGGCTACAACTTCCAGTGGGCCTGGGCCAGTGCGTTTGCCTGTGCCGAGGCGCTGGCGGAGGCCGCGCAGGACAGAGCCGCGGCCTGAGGCTCAGGTCTACCGGTCTCGCGTGCGACTGCCAAAGAAGTTTGTCAAGCCCGATTTGGCAAGAGGCGGTTTTCGGGCTAGAATCGTCGTCTTTGCTAGCACTCAAGCGTGTCGATCTGGTGTGGATCTGCCTTTTTGGCATGTCACCTGCGACTTCCGGAAGCACTTCAGGTGCATGTCAGCACTGGACACCGAGCGCATTCATCCGAGGATATTTCGTTAAATGACCACCATCCGTGTCAAGGAAAACGAGCCGTTCGACGTGGCCCTTCGCCGCTTCAAGCGCACCATTGAAAAGCTGGGTCTGCTGACCGAACTGCGCGCTCGCGAGTTCTATGAAAAGCCGACGGCCGAGCGCAAGCGCAAGAAGGCAGCCGCCGTGAAGCGCCACTACAAGCGTGTTCGCAGCATGCAGCTGCCGAAGAAGCTGTACTGATTTCCGGCCACGGATCTCTCTGAAAAAAGCCCGCGCGGGACGCCGCAGCGGGCTTTTTTCATGGGCGTTTCATTTCGGGTCTGCCAGCCTTGCCTGCAGATCCTGCGCCGCGTCGCGCAGCGCGACCAGCAAGGCCGCACGCAGCGGATGCTCGGTGCGCCACTGCGGCAGCACCACCGCAACGTGGAACGGGATGGCCACCGAAAACGGCCGGATCACCAGCCCGGTGCCGGCCAGCGCCAGCGCCGTCAGCGGGTTGACGATACCCAGCCCCAGCCCCTCGCGCACCAGTGCGCAGACCGATACCGCGCTGGGTGAATCGAGCAGCAGCCTGCGCTGCACGCCGGCTGCGGCGAACACCGCGTCGGCCTGCTGCCGGTAGGGGTCGGCAGGCGCCAGGCTGACAAAGGGCTCGCCCGCGAAATCCGCCGGCGCCAGCACCGCCTTCTGCGCCAGCGCATGGCCCGGTGGCAGCACGCAGACCTCGTCGGCCACCAGCAGCGTTTCCAGCGTGCATCCCATCGGCGCCTCACGGCGCTCGCTGAGTCCCAGGTC
>NZ_VIDT01000974.1 GCF_006519715.1 Ideonella azotifigens | reverse complement strand
AGCCGCCCGCTGGGCCGCATCAGCACCATCGAAGGGGGGCCCTGGTGCGACGGGCCGGTGCTGCTGGTGGGCGACGCCGCGCATGCAGTCACGCCCTTCCTCGGCCAGGGCATGAACTGCGCGCTGGAAGACTGCGAGCTGCTGCTGGACTGCCTGGACCAGGCCAGCGGCTTTGCGCCCGCCTTCCAGGCCTTCTACCAGCAGCGCCGCGAGGACGCGCAGGCGCTGGGCCAGATGTCCACCCGCAACCTGCAGGAAATGATGGTCGAGACGCGCACCCCCGCCTATGCTCGCCAGAAGCAGTTGGAAGCCTGGCTGGCCACGCGCTTTCCCGGCGTGTTCCTGCCCAGCTATTCCGCGATCACCTTTGATCGCATGCCTTACGCCAAGGTCTTGCGCATGAAGACACTCCAGGAAGCGCTGCTCGCGCGCTTGCAGACGGCCAGCGGCGAGCCGCCCGCCGCGGCCCAGGCCGAGCGCGAAGTGGCCGCCTACCAGGCTGCGTTTTCTTCGCTGATGGCGGAGCCCGCATGCTGAACACCGCTGCCACGGCGCCGCTGCTGCAGGTCAACCAGCTCGGCAAGCAGCTGGGCGCCCGCGTGATCTTCCGCAGCCTGAGCTTTGCCTGGGCCCAGCCCGAGCTGGTCTGCGTGCGCGCGCCCAACGGCGCCGGCAAGACCACGCTGCTGACCATGCTCGCGGGTGCCGCGCTGCCCGATGCCGGCCAGGTGCTGCTGCAAGGCCTGGACCTGGCTCGCTCGCGCGAACAGGCTGCGCGCCAGCTGGCCTTCGTGCCGGACGGCTGCCCGATCTACCCTTTCCTGACCGGCCGCGAATGGCTGGCCTTTGCCGCTTCGGTGCACGGCAGCAGCCCGGCCGCGAGCGACGATCTGGTGGCGCGCTTCCAGATCACGCCGCATCTGGACACCCGCTTCGGCGCGATGTCGCTGGGCACCGCGCGCAAGTTCCTGCTGGCCTCGGCACTGGCCAGCGACGCGCCGGTGCTGATCATGGACGAGCCGACCAACGGCCTGGACACCCGCTCGCTGGCCGTCTTCAAGGACTGCCTGGACCAGCGCCGCAGCCGCGGCCTGGTCGTGCTCACCTGCCACGACACGCAGCAACAGCAGCTGCTGGGCGTGCGCACCGTCGAGCTGGCGGACCTGGAGGCGGTGCCAGCGTGAAGCCGACCGAGTCCATGCCGGCGCCCACGCAGATGGCTCGGGCCGAGCGCCCCGCCGAGCCGCAGCCTGCCCGCCTGCCTTCGGGCAAGCGTTCGACCGCGCCCTCGCCCAGTGGGCAGACCACGTTCCGCAAGCTGTTCTGGTGGCGCATGCACCATGTCGCCAGCGTCGGCTTCCGGCTGCTGACGCGGCGCTGGCAGGCCGCCATCCTGGTGCTGTTCATGGTCTCGCCCAAGCTGATGCCGCTGGCCCAGCAGCTGGAGATCCTGGGCACGCCGGTGCTGCGCCTGACCGAGCCCGGCGCGCCGGCCACCACGCTGGGCGTTTGGCTGCTGATGCTGAGCCTGGCGGCCAGCTGGTGCGCGCTGCAGGCAGGCCTCTTGAGCGGCGGCCCGGCCTGGGTCT
>NZ_VIDT01000973.1 GCF_006519715.1 Ideonella azotifigens | reverse complement strand
CAGCGCCAGCACCTGCTCGACCATGCTGGGCAGGTCGCCCACGCCGGCGCCGCCCGAAGCCATCAGGATCACGCGGCGCACAGGGTCCAGCCCGAGGCGGGTGACGTTGGCACTGCGCGCCAATTCAGGTGCCTCAGGTTGAGAGAAGCCGGGCATGACCGGGATGCCGGTGACATGGATGCGGTCCGCTGGCAGGCCACGCTCGCGCATCCGGAAAGCCACCTCCTCGGTCGCCGCGAGGTAGCCGGCCATGCCGGGCACCAGCCACATGTTGTGCAGGTCGTAGTCGGTGACCTGCAGCCAGATCGGCGCGTCCAGCCGGCCCTTCTGCTGCTCGCGCATCAGCAGCTCGGCTGGCAGGAAATGGGTGCAGACGATGGCTTTTGGCCGCGCCTTGCACACCTCGCGCAGCAGGTCCCCGGCGCTGACGCGCTCGATGGCCCGCCGCAGCCGCTGCGAGGTGGCGCTGTGCGGCGTCTCGTCGGTCTTCTGGTGCAGGTAGGACCACAGCTCCGGTGCACGGTTGACGAGCTGGATGTACCAGTCGGTGTAGACCTTGCGGAAGCCGGCGGCGACATGCGCCATCGCGTCCACATGGGTGGCGCTGCAGGCTGGCTGCAGCGTGGCCGCCGCAGCGGCCAGCGCCTGCGCGGCCCGCACATGGCCGTTGCCGGCGCTCACGCTGAGGATCAACAGGTCCTGGGGTGTCGAGGTGCTCGGTGTCTGGTTCATCAAGTTGCTTGGCGCACGCGCCGCTGGCGCCCTCGCTGCGGGCTGTGCGGGGGATTGTGACGGGCTCCATGCCGTGGATTTGCGCAGACTGTTCCGGCGGCCCTATGATCAGCGCACCATGAAGCCCTCGCAACTGCTTGAACTTCACCGTGAAGCCTTGCGCATCCTTGTTGCCAAACAAGCCCGCCTGCGCAACCTCCGTGTATTCGGCTCCGTCGCCAGCGGGAAAGACACCGAAGCCAGCGACATCGACTTCCTGATCGAACCGCTGGATGGCGCCTCGCTCTATGACCTGGCTGGTCTGCACGTCGAGCTGGAAGAACTGCTGGGCGTGAAAGTTGACCTTGTGACCCCCAGAGGCCTGCCGAAACGCTCCCGTGACCGCATCATCAGCGAAGCCCTGCCGGTATGAATCAGCCCAGGCTGCTTGTAATGTGGACCTGAGCATCGTGTGGCACACCTGCCATCCTTGCGCAAGGTGCTCGCCCCGCTGAGAGCCACAGCACAGAAGATCGAGCCGCGCTGCGACGAAGACGGCTAGTCAACGCGGAAAGCACCTTGGCGACGCCGCGGCACGGCACGGCCTTGAGCTTGACCAACAGGTTCATCCCCTCGACGCCCAGCCTTGCAACCCGGCGTCGCGAAGGAGCAGCCTGGCCCCGGTCTGGCCGCTGTCGGTAAAATCCGACGTTTTTTCGATTGGGAACCTTGAACGGCAGCAAGGCGCAAGTGACGCGCCGCCCCCTGGTGACCGGCTCGGCGTTGGTGCGCCTGCTGGCCGCGCTGACAGACGCCGCGGACGTGCCGGCCTCGAAGGCAGCCTTCGCCGAGCGCCTGAGCGGCTGGGTGGACTGGCGTGA
>NZ_VIDT01000972.1 GCF_006519715.1 Ideonella azotifigens | reverse complement strand
GCGCCCTGCAGCGCCTGGTTGCGCTCGGCAATGCTTTGCTGCACCTGCACCGTGAGCCGCCGCGTCAGGTCTTCCAGTACGCGAAATTCGGCGGTGACGGACTGGTCCTGCGCACCGGCCGGCAAGCCGTGGTCGTCCAGCAGGCGGCCGACCTGGCCGACGCTGCCCACCCATTGCTGGGCCAGCAGCGCGGTGGGCTTGAACTTCAGCAGCGGCGCCAGCAGCCCGCGGGCCTCGCGCGAGGCGTCTTCGAAGCGCTGGCGCAGGCCGCCGTCGCCCAGCACCAGGTACTGGCGCGCAGCGCGTTCCATGTCGGTGCTGCGCTCGACCAGGCCGCCGGTCGCCAGATTCAGCTGGATCGCCTGCTGACCCGCCTCGCGGCTTTTCGCCAGCAGCCCCTGCAATGCCTGCAGCCCGCTCAGCGACACGGCGCCCAGCATCACCGACATCATCACAAAAGCCAGCAGCAGCAGCTGCCGGAACGAGGCACGCAGGACCAAGGGGAAGACTCCGGCCGACAAAGGGTTCACCCGAGTGTAAGGTCCCTGGATTCAAGGGAAGGCGCAGCGCGGGGAAGCTTGCGACAATGCGTAAGCTCCCTGCTTCCTCCATTCCGATTCCCGCCTTGCTGCCCATGTCTTCCGCATCGACCCAGCGCGTCCTGACCGGCGTCACCACCACCGGCATCCTGCACCTGGGCAACTACGTCGGTGCGATCCGCCCGGCGATTGCCGCGAGCCGCGAACCCGGCATCGAGAGCTTCTTCTTCCTGGCCGACTACCACGCGCTGATCAAGTGCGACGACCCGGCCCGCATCGAGCGCTCGCGCATGCAGATCGCCGCGACCTGGCTGGCCGCCGGGCTGGACCCGCAGCGCGTGGTCTTCTACCGCCAGAGCGACATTCCCGAGATCCCCGAGCTGACCTGGCTGCTGACCTGCGTCACCAGCAAAGGCCAGATGAACCGCGCCCATGCCTACAAGGGTGCGGTGGACGCGAACGTGGCCGCTGGCGAAGACCCGGATGCCGGCATCACCATGGGCCTGTACAGCTACCCCATCCTGATGGCGGCCGACATCCTGATGTTCAACGCCCACCGCGTGCCGGTGGGCAAGGACCAAATCCAGCACATCGAGATGGCGCGCGATGTGGCCCAGCGCTTCAACCACCTCTTCGGGGAGCACTTCGTGCTGCCCGAGGCCAACGTCGAGCCCGAGATGGAACTGCTGCCGGGCCTGGACGGCCGCAAGATGAGCAAGAGCTACGACAACAGCGTGCCCTTGTTCGAAGGCGGCGAGAAGGCGCTGCGCGAGGCGATTGCCCGCGTCGTGACCGACTCGAAGCTGCCCGGCGAACCCAAGGAGCCGGAAGGCAGCACGCTAATCGCGCTGTTCGACCCCTTTGCCACCGCCGAGGAACGCGCTGCCTTCCGCGCCGAGTTGCGTGCCGGCCTGGGCTGGGGCGATGCCAAGCAGCGCCTGTTCGAGCAGGTCAACCGTCACATCGGCCCGATGCGCGCGCGCTACGACACGCTGATGGCGCACCCGGAGCAGCTCGAAGAGATCCTGCAGCAAGGCGCCCAGCGCGCCCGCGC
>NZ_VIDT01000971.1 GCF_006519715.1 Ideonella azotifigens | reverse complement strand
CAACGCGGCCCGGGCCGCGGCTGGCCGCCATGTGGCTCGACTGACTGCCGCACCAAAGCCAGGCAGGGCAAGCCGATGAACTGCCTCGGCGCGCTGGAGGCGATATGGGGAAAAGGCGCGCGGGGACAGGCGCTGCCTGATGCCAACGGGTTTCCGGCAACGCCATGGCCCTTCGCCGGGGAGGCGAACGGGGGCCGCAACCCGGCGCCAGCGGAGCCGGGATGGCGGTGCGTGGCCCACGGCGGTCCGGCCCTGGGTGTCACAGCCAGCGGTGCAGCATCTCCTTCAGCATGCCGCGGCGAATGCCCTTGTTGGTCTGGCCCGGCGCCTGCCACCACCAGCCGTCGGCCTGCATGGCCAGCGCTGCCGCGACGAAGCGTTCGCTGATGCGCTCGAAGTCCTGGTCCGTGTGGGCCAGGCTGAAGATCAGGCGGCCGGTACCGACCCAGCTCAGCAGCAGGCCTTGCTCGCGCAGGTAGAACTGGAACATCCAGTGGTAGCGCGAGGGCTGGGTGTAGGTGACGGTCCAGATGGTGGACAGGTTGGCCACGCGCACCGGCACGCCGGCCTGCGCCAGGCGCTGGTTCAGCGCGGCGGCGCGGCGGTCCTGCTTCGCGTCCAGGTCTTCGTAGAGCGCCTGCGTGGCGGGCAGCGCGAGGTGATCCAGCAGCGCGGACATCGCGCCCATCACGTAGGGGTGGGCGTTGAAGGTGCCGCGGGCAAAGCAGATGTCGGCCGGGTGGTCCTCGCGGAAGCGCTTCATCAGCGCGCGCTTGCCGCAGACCACGCCGACCGGCAGGCCTCCGCCCAGCGTCTTGCCGTAGGTCACCATGTCGGCCTGCACGCCGAAATACTGCTGCGCGCCGCCGGGTGCCAGGCGGAAGCCGACGAAGACTTCGTCGAAGATCAGCACGATGCCGCGCTCGGTGCAGACCTCGCGCAGCTGCTGCAGCCAGCGCGTGTACGCGGCGCGGTCATAGTGCGCGCTGCGCGAGCCGTCCACCAGGGATGAGTCGCCAGGCGCCGCGCGGTTCGGGTGCAGGGCCTGCAGCGGATTGATGAGCACGCAGGCAATGTCCTTGCGCTGGCGCAGCACCTGCAGCGCGCGCTGGCTCATGTCCTGCAGCGTGTAGGTCTCGCGCGGCGGCAGCGGGTTGCCGGGGCCGGGCTGCACGTCTTCCCACCAGCCGTGGTACGCGCCGCAGAAGCGCACCAGGTGGCGCTTGCCAGTGTGGTAACGCGCCAGGCGCACCGCCTGCATCACGGCCTCGGTGCCGGACATGTGGAAGCTGACCTCGTCCAGCCCGGAGATGGCCTGCAGCCGCGCCACGTTGTCGGCCACGCAGGGGTGCAGCGTGCCCAGCACCGGGCCGAAGTCGGCCACCATGGCCGCGCCCTGGGCGATGGTGCGTTTGTAGACGTCGTGGCCGAACAGGTTCACGCCGTAGGAGCCGGTCAGGTCCTCGTAGGTCTGGCCGTCCAGGTCGGTGAGGGACACACCATGCGTGCTGGTGCCCACGCTGCCCAGTTTCAGGTGCTGGCGCAGGTAGGGGCTGAACGGGAAGGGCACGCGGTAGGCGCCGGTGAACTGCAG
>NZ_VIDT01000970.1 GCF_006519715.1 Ideonella azotifigens | reverse complement strand
CGGTGCCGGGCGCCGTCAGCGTGAGGGCCTGGCGGGCCAGGTTGCGCGAATCCACCAGCAGCGCGCCCCAGAGCTTGCGGCCTTCCCAGTAGCGGTCGTAGCTGGCGTTGATGCGAAAGCCCAGGAAGATGGCCAGCGACACGCCCATCAGCGAAAACGGGCTGGCGGTCAGCGTCACCTTCCAGTGGAACAGCTGGCCATGCGCCAGCACCACCAGGCAAGCCAGGCCGACGGTGAAGAGCTGCTGGGGCAGGATGAGCCGTATCAGCGAGCCCCGCCGCACGAACAGCAGGCGCAGCCAGTGCGGCCGGGGTCGGACGATCATCGCTTCAGGCTTGCGCCGCCATGCTGCCGCTGCGCAGGTAGCGCACATGCCAGGACAGGGCTTCCTCCAGCAGGTGCGGCGTGTGCTTGCCTGGCGAGCCGGCCAGCGCGCGCTGGCAGTAGTCGCGCAGCGCGGGGCGGTAGTCGGGGTGGGCGCAACGCTCGATGATGAGCCTGGCGCGCTGCTTGGGCGAGAGCCCGCGCAGGTCGGCCAGGCCTTGTTCGGTGACGACGACCTGCACGTCGTGCTCGGTGTGGTCCACGTGTGGGGTCATGGGCACGATGCAGGAGATGCTGCCGCCCTTGGCGGTGGAAGGCGTCATGAAGATGGACAGGAAGCCGTTGCGCGCGAAGTCGCCCGAGCCGCCAATGCCGTTCATGATCTGCGTGCCCATCACATGCGTGGAATTGATGTTGCCATAGAGGTCGGCCTCGATGATGCCATTCATCGCGATCACGCCCAGCCGGCGCACCAGCTCCGGGTGGTTGCTGATCTCCTGCGGGCGCAGCAGGATGCGCGAGCGGTAGCGCGCGAGATCGGCGTTGAAGGCCTCGCGGGCCTGGCTGCTGAGCGACAGCGCGGTGGCCGAGGCGAAGGCCAGCTTGCCGCTGCCCAGCAGGTCCAGCATGCCGTCCTGCAGCACCTCGGTGAAGGCGGTCAGGTTCTCGAACGGGCCGTCACCCAACCCGGCCAGCACCGCATTGGCAATGTTGCCCACGCCCGACTGCAAGGGCAGCAGCTCGGCCGGCAGCCGACCCTTGGCCACCTCGTGGGCGAAGAACTCGAGGATGTGGCCGGCAATGCGGCGCGAGGCTTCGTCTGGCGCGGCAAAGCGGGTGTCGCGGTCGGGCGCGTCGGTCTGCACCACGGCGATCACCTTGTCCGGGTTGCAGCGCAGGTAGGGCTCGCCAATGCGGTCGCTCGGGCGGACCAGCGGAATGGGCTTGCGGTGCGGCGGCAGCTGGGTCCCGTAGTAGAGGTCGTGCATGCCGTCCAGCCCGGCCGGCACGGCGCTGTTGACTTCCAGGATGATCTTGTCGGCCTGGTCCAGCCAGGTCTTGTTGTTGCCCACCGAGGTCGAGGGCACGAGCCGCCCATCTTCCAGGATGGCCGCCACTTCCACCACCGCCACGTCCAGCTTGCCCAGGAAGCCGAACCAGGCGAACTGCGCCACGTGCGAGAGGTGGATGTCCAGGTACTCCATGCGCCCGTCGTTGATGCGCTGGCGGCACACCGGGTCTGACTGGTAGGGCAGGCGCAGCTCCACGCC
>NZ_VIDT01000097.1 GCF_006519715.1 Ideonella azotifigens | reverse complement strand
GAAGGGGCTTGATCGGCGGCGGCATGACTTCGAAACTCCTACTTCAACAGCTGCTCGCGCTCATAGCGCAGGTAGACCAGGGCCGCATTGCGCCTGTGCACCGTGGCGTACTGGTCCCAGGCTGCGAACTCGGGCAGCGCGGTGGCGTCAGGCACCTCGCTCAACGGCGCGCCGGCCGTCAGCAGCGCACGCACGCGCGTCGTCAGCTGATCCAGGTAGCGCTCGGTCTGCGTGACCAGCCGCTTGGTGCCGGCCGGTCCGTGGCCGGGCACGATGACTTCCAGCGGCAGCGCCTGCAGCGTGTGCAGCGCCTCGCCCCAGGCCGGCAGGTCGCTGTCGAACACATCCGGAATGCGCTGGGCATCCAGCAGGCCGCCTGCGAACAGCGTGCCGGTGACCGGGTCGAACACGGCGACATCGCCGGGGCCGCTGGAATGGCCGAAATACAGCACCTGGATCGACCGACCGATCAGCGTGGCCGCGTCGAGGCCGGGCGGGGTGGTGAAGCGGATGTCGGGCTCGAACATCGTCGTGCCGCGCATCTCGTCTTCCCCCAGGGTCGCACGCAGGGTCTTCAGGCAGGTTTCGCAACGTGAGGCCATCAGGCCGGCGGCGGCTTGATGCATCGCGACCGGAATGCCTTGCTCGCGGAACGCCGCAGCGCCGAACAGGAACTCCTGCCGCGTGTGCGTGACGATGGCCAGGCGCACCGGCTTGTCGGTCACGCTGCGGATCGCATCGAGCAGCGCGCGGCCGTGCCGATACGAGGTGCCGGTGTCGATCACCAGCACGCCTTTGCGGCCGACGATGAAACCGGTGTTGCCCACGCGGCCCAGGTTCGCGCCGTCCGGCTCGCCGCCGGTGCCCGCTACCATGTAGACGCCGGACGCCAGTTCGATCGGATCCAGCGCAGCGGCCCGCGCCGTCATCGCGGCACAGGCGAGCAGGGCCGCGGCCAGCCAGCAACTCGCCGTGCGCGAAAGGGCACGCATGGGCGTCACGCTACTTGGCCTCGACGAGCTTCTTCAGGTTGGCCAGCCCGCTCTGGTACACCTCGGTCACGGCTTTCATGGCGGCCTCGTCGTTCTGTTCGGGAGGAGGGTCGTTGTGCATGTAGGCGCGGTAGAAGGCCCCGCGCCATTCGACGGTCGAGGTGTTGCCCTCGCCGGTCACGGTGATCGTCGAGGTGTAGTTCGAGACCGGCAGCGCACTGCCGTCTTTCAGGCGGTAGCTGTAGCGCATCTGCGCGTCGTCGTAGCGTTCCAGCGTCTCGACCAGCGCGCCACCCCCCTTCAGCGCGACCTTGCGCTCCGAGCCTTCGGCGTTGCCCTTGTCGGCCGGGCTGGATTCGACGGCCGGGTGCCAGTCTTTCAGCGCGTCGAAATTCTTGATCTTGGCCCAGACCACCGCAGCGGGTGCGTCGATCTTGATGGTCTCGACGGCCTTCTGGCGCGTCGGCCCGTGGGCGATGGCGGGCAATGACACCGCACTGCCGAGAACGGCGATGGCAAGCGCTGGTTGAAGCCATCGACTGGCGAATCTCAGAAACATGGGGAAGGGCCTCCGGTGGTGGAGTGGTTGAAGATCATGGTGGATTCATGTTGGATTCATGGTGTCGGTGGCGAGCCGATGAAGGCCCCGAAGCCGCGGCTGTTCCTGCCGGTGGCGATGCGGGCCAGCGTGCGGCCGCTGGTGGCGTCGAGCACGCTCACGTCGTCGTCCATCCAGTTGACGACGTAGACGCGGTCGGCGTGCACGGCCACCCCTTCGGGGTAGCCGAAGCCTGGCAGCGTGCGCACGGTCTCGAGCCGCTGCACGTCGACGACGCTGACGCTGTCGTCGTGCTGGTTGGTCACATACAGCAAAGCACCGTCGCGGGTCAGCGCCGCGCCGTAGGGCGCCTTGCCGACCTTGACGGTGGCAATCACCTCGAGCCGGCGCGTGTCGATCACCGAGATGTCGTCGCTGAGCACGTTGAGCGCATAGAGCCGCTCGCGGGCGGTGTCGACCAGCAGCGCGAACGGATGGGTGCCGACCTTGACGCGGCCACGCACGCGCGAGGTGGCGATGTCGATCGCGGCAATGCTGTCGTCGTCGCGTTCGGCCACGAAGACGGTTGCGCCGGCAGCGTCGACCGCCACGCCCGCAGGCGCGCGGCCGACCTCGATCGTGGGCAGCGCAGTGCCCGCCGCGGTATCGAACACCAGCAGCCGGTTCGCGTACCAGTCGGCCACGAACAGGCGCGAGCCGTCGGGCGATGCGTCCATGCCGACAGGGCCGCTGCCGGCCGCCAGCGTGCCCACCACGCGTTGCGTGCGCATGTCGATCACCGAGATCGTCTTGCTGTCCGGGTTGGACACGAACACCTTGCCAGCGCGGCTCGACGCCACCACACCCGCCGGCGCCAGGCCGACAGGCACCGTGGTGACGACGCGCTGCGAGGCCAGGTCGATCACCGAGACATCGTTGCTGCCCTGGTTCGTGATGTAGGCGAACGGTGTGGCGAAGCCGGGCGTACCGGTGCCGAGGAGCCAGAGTGACAGTGCGGTGACCGTGGCGGCGTGGCGCATTCGTTCAGGCGGCGGACGGCGTCACGTCGAGGCTGCTCTTCCATGTGGCCTGGTGCGAGTCGACAACCTCGGCCGTGAGCCGGCCCGGCGCGTTGGGTATGAAGTAGAAGCGCAGGTTCGGGTTCTCGCTGATCGAGAAATCCAGATCGGCCGACAGCACCGGCTGGCCGGCGTAGGAGACCTTGACCGTGCGCACGAAGCGGCGCGGTGTGTAGGTGCGGGTCAGCTGGTCCATGACCATGCCGGAGTCGTTCGGGTGGCTGATCATCAGCTGCGCCAGAGTGGGCTGGTGCAGCACGACCTGGCCGTCGACGCGCATCTTGATCTTGCCCAGCGATGCGAGCGCGGCCTGCGGATCCTTGCCCGGCGGCGCCGAACAGCCGCCGGAGGCCTTGACAAAGCGCGTGCGCATCAGCAGCCGCCCGTCGTTGGTTTCGGCGATCGCGCGCACGAAGGTGTATTCGTCGATGCGCACGCGGGTTTCGACATCGGCCCGGCCGCTGTTCGGCGTGAACGAGAAGATCGCCGAGATCGGCGACGGGTTGTTGTCGATCACGAGGTACAGTTTTTCGACGTAGCTCGAGGCCGTGTGCGGCAGCTTCGCGCGCATCGCGACCGGCACCACAGCGGCGTCTTCGGCGCGCACCGGTGTGTCAAGCACCAGGGCTTCGTCGCCGACCTCCTGGATGGGGCGGGAATCGAACAGGCTGGCGCGCACCTTCTGCCAGATCTCGCTCGCCTGCGGGTCATCGCCGGACATGATCGCGGCGCGCGCATCGCGCAGGCCACCGAGTGCCAGCGAGGCGATCAACGCGCCGCCGGTGGCGCTGGCTTCGCGTCGTGTCATTCGGCTCAGTCGTGTCGCATGGCGTGTCATCGTTGCACCTCAGTCTTCCCACTCCAGCTCTGCAAACGCTGCAGTGACGTTGCGACGGTGGAAGCGTTCGGCGAGCTGCCATGGGGTGGCAGCCTGAATGCCGACGGTGTCGACCGCCTGGGGCAGTGTCTTGCGGGCCTTGAGCGCCGCGCGGGTTTCGCGCAGCAGCGCCTCAAGATACGCCTGTTGCGGCTTCCACGCATCCGGGCCACCGGCCAGGGTGGGGCCGTGGCCAGGCACGATCCGGGCTGCATCGACTTTCGCGAGCTGCTGCATGGTCGCGAGCCAGCCGAGCAGGCTGCCGTCGATGACCGGGATGTGCTGCACGAACAGCAGGTCGGAGGTGAACAGCGTGCGCGATGTCGGGTCGTACACGGTGAGGTCGTTGTCGGTGTGCGCGGTTGGCCAAGTCTGCAGCACGATGACGCGGTCGCCGAGGTCCAGTTCGCGGGTTCCGTCCACCGCAAGCGTCGGATGCACCATTGCGCCCGGTGCGACGCTGACGCCGAAATCGCGCGCCAGCGCGTTCAGGAAGTAGGGTTCGCGCGCGGCCATCGCCGCGTTGAACTTCGCGCTCGCGACGAAGCGCGTGTCAGGGCCGACGAAGGCGGCGTTGCCGAGCACGTGGTCGGGATGGGCGTGGGTGTTGATCACGAAGCAGACCGGCAGGCGGGTGATGCGCTCGATGGCCGCGCGCCAACGCTGGCCGACCTGCGGGGTGCCGCCGCTGTCGATCACCGCGACGCAGCGGCTGCCGACAACGAGGCCGAGATTTGCGACGTCACCGCCGTTGCCCGGCAGCCAGTCCTCGACCAGCCCCGCATGCACGTACACGCCTGGTGCGATCTCGGCCACACCGAGCCGCGGCGCATCGGCCACGCCTTGCGCGGCCGTGACCCCATGCAGCAAGGCAGCCAGCAGCAGGGCGGTCGCGTAGCGGTGCAGGGCGGGTCGCATGGTTGGCAAAAGAGGCGATGCCTTCGGGGCTACTTGGCGTCCTTGATGAAGCAGCTCTTTTTCACCTTCGCCTGCAGCTCGCGATACTTCTTCAGTTCGGGTTGCAGCCCAGGCGTGTCGCGGATCGTGTTGCCGCGTTCGCCACCGATCGTCATGCCATTGCTGATCGTCTGCATCGTCGTGTACTCGTCGTAGTTGACCTGCTCGGCGAGTGCATCCACCGCACAGGCGCATTTGTTGACCATCTCGAAATACGGACCTGGGTTCGCGCGGATGCAGTCCTCCACGAACAGCACGCGGGCCGAGGTCGGGTAGTCGTTCGCAGCGTGCGCGGTACCGCTGGCGACCAGCAGTGCGGCGAGCAGGGTTGCGCTTGAAGTCGAAGAGCGCAGGCGGGCGTGGTTCATGGCGTGTCCGTGGAATCGGTAGAAGCTGATGGTGACGAAGGCGAAGGGCAGCAGCGTGGGCCGCCGTCAGGCGCCAGGCTTTGGCGGCGTGGGCTCCGCCCCTTCGATGAGCAACTCGTCGGCGACCAGCGGAGGCGCATCCGCGCCCTTGGCAGCATCGGTGATCACCGAGCGGATGGCGTAGACGCCGCCCGGCACGGCGTCCGACATCGTGAACACATAGCGCTTGTTCGAGAGCTGTTCGAAGCGCGGGCGGTTCGGGTCGTCGCGGTAAGGGTCGATCGTGAACTCCTGGCCCGCGACTGCGTTGCCGCGGTAGCGCAGCGTCACCGCGCGTTGCTGTGCGCCCTGGTAAATCGCCATGCGGATGCGCTTGCGAAAGTAGGCTTGCTTGCCCTTTGTCAGCCGTTCCATCTCGCGCACGTCGCGTTCGAGGAAGTACAGCATCACCGGGTTGCCGATGACCCCCTCGACCGGCGGCAGCACCACGGCGTGCTCGCCGCTGAGGAAGTCGCCGCTCGCGTCGCAGCACTGGCCGTTCGCCTGCGCCTTCAGCGAGATCGACACCTTGTCGTCAAAGCCAGGCTCCAGGCTGCCGCTGCGATGGAATGCGTAGTGCAGCGTCATCGGCGGGCGCAGCTTGGTGAACTGATTCGTCATGAACAGCGCGCGCTCGGCGGCAGAGAAATCCTTGGGCGCGTCTTCGGCGTGAACGGGGGGGCCCGGCAGCGCAAAGCTTGCGATGGCTGCGGCGACGAGGGTGGTCTTGAGGCGATGAGAGAACGAGGTCATGAGCGGTGAGTTCGCATCAATGGCGGCAAGAATTGCCTGCCACATGGGTTTCGGGTTGGGAGTCGTGCGGCAGTGCGAGGCGTTGGAGTTCGCTTCGCGCCGCCGCATAGTCGGGCGCGATCGCAAGCGAGCATTCCAGCGCAATGCGCGCATCGCGCGGCTGCTCCAGGCGTGAGAGGGCGAGGCCTAGCAGGTACCAGGGCTCCGGGTCGCCCGCGTCGAGTTGGGTCCAGTCGGCTGCCAGCGGCTGCAGCCCACGCCAGTTGCCCTCGACTTCGAGCGCAGCGGCCCGCAGGAAGGTCGGTTGCGCGTCGGCCAGCCGCTCCCAGAAGGCGAGTTCGCCGCGCGCGAGCGGGCCGATCTGTTGCGCTGGCTCGTTGTCGATGCGCGGCCGTGCGAGCCATTCGACCGGTGCCGCGAAGTAGTGGGCGTTGCCGCCGCGCAGGCGGAAGGTCAGGATGCCGACGAGATTGAAGTCGGCGTCGAACAGCCCGCCGCCGCTCGCTCCGGAACTGAAGAAGTTGGAGGTCTGGATGACGCGGGCGCCGTCCATCCGGTGCAGCGCCAGCACTTCGCCGCTGCTGCCCTGGAACGCGCCCGCCGTGTGGCCGACGGCCGTGACGACCTGGCCGACCGTCAATCGTCCTGCCGAGCCCAGCGCCACCGCGCGGCTGCCCTCGATGCCGCGCACATGCAGCAGACACAGGTCGTGGTATGCGTCGACCTGCTGCGACTCGGCTGGCAGCCGCAGCCCGCCCTGCAGCACCGAGACCAATCGCGCATCCCGCGTGACATGGCAGTTGGTCACAACGCGGTCCGCGCCGATCACCACGCCGGAGCCGAGCGAATAACCGCCCTGGGTGCGCATCACCTCGACCTTCAGCACGCTGGTCGAGAGCCGGATCAGCGTGGCTGCGTCGGGCTCGGCGAATGCGGTCTCGGGCAGCAACAAGCCCCACAGCACCAGGGCCAGCAGGAACCACGTTGCCGTCGCCCGGCCTGCGCTGGCGCCCGTGCTGATGAACCGGCGGTGCATTCGCTGGTACTCAGTTCTTCGGCGCCCTGTACGAAGCATCGACCATCGGCACGCCGTACGCCTTCAGGATCGTCTCGATCTCCGCTTGGCGCGACTCGATCAACCCTTCGACTTGCTGCTTCCACTCGCGCTCGCCGAAGCGCACGCCCATCGCCATCTGGTAGTCGAGCTTCAGGCCCGGCTCCGACTTCAATGGCAACACGACCAGCTGCGGTGACTTCACGCGTTGCGCGAAGTAGCCGGCGATCGGCCCCCAGACGATGGCGGCGTCAAGCTTGCCCTGCGCGAGATCTTTCTCGATGATCTCGCCCGGGTATTGCTGCGGGTCCGCATTCATCATCTGGTAGGGAACGCCGTTCTCCAGCAATTGGTGCCTGGACAACCACTCCCCTGCCGGAGATCGGTCGTACACGCCGATGCGCAGCGAGCGCAGCTTTTCGGGGCCGAGTGCGAGGAACGCGTCGACGGTGGTGACGTCGTCCAGGCCCTTGCCTCTCGGGAACACCAGCGCATAGGTCGAACGATAGTAAGGCTTTGTGACCGAGACGCCTTCGTCGAACCCCACCGGCACGCCGATGATGATGTCGCAAGGGTAGTCCTGGCCCGGCAGCTTGTAGCGCAGCGTGTTGCGGACGAACGCCAGCCGCTGCGGGAAAGAGTAGTAGGTGACCGGCAGATTCAGCGCCTTGCCGAAGACCTCCGCGATGCGGTTCTCGATGCCCTCTCCCTTGGTGTTGGAGAACGGCAGGTTGTTCGGGTCCTGGCAGACGCGAAGTTCGGTCCGCTTCGGTGGTGCCTCCTGCGCCGCGACACTGGTTGAGAGCGCCGCGAGCGCAGCCGCGACACTCAGGAAGGCCACACAAGCATTGCGAGGCGACCTGGATTGGCTCATTGCATCGCCTCGACACGCGCTTTCGTGATCGCGCCGTCCGAGCGACCCTTCAGGTAGCTGTAGAGCTGGTCGATGTTCTTCATCACTTCCGGATTGCCGCCGAATGGGACCATCTGCGTGTTCGGCCGGCCGTTCTTGACGGTCTGGACGAAATCGTCTTTCGAGAGGGTCTTCAAACTGTTGATCAGTGACGGGCCGACCAGGCCTTCCTGGTTCGCACCGTGGCAACGGTCGCAGGCGGCGGAGCGCCAGGTCTTGAAGCCGACCAGGGTGTTGGCGTCGACCTTGTAGCCGTCCACCACCGTGTAGGGCTTGGCACCGGCGGCAGGCGCAGGCGCAGATGCGGTCTGGGCGAACGTCGTCAGGGTCGAGGCGAGCAACATGGCAGCGCCGAGGGTCTTGAAGTGCTTCATGGGATGTTGAATGAATCAAAAAAATGGGGAAGGCGTTCCTGCGAAAGCCCTCCCCCTTGTCAGGCGCGCGCCGAGTATGTTCAAGGCTGCGCTGCCTATTGCTGCCTCAGTTCGGCAGCGCGAACACCGTCAACGAGCCACCCAGTTCGGTGTACTTCGCCAGCTCGCGGTAGCCGCCCACGGCGCCCAGGCCATCCTGGTCCTTCTCGAGACCTGCGGCCATGCCGATGCCGGCCCAGCCACCGATGCCCGAGAACACGCCGATGTACTGCTTGCCCTTGTGCATGTACGAGAACACGTTGCCGATGATCCCGGAAGGCGTCTTGAACTTGAACAGTTCCTTGTTGATGTCCTTCTTGTCGACGCACTTCAGGTAGCCCTCGAGCGTGCCATAGCAGGAGATGCCGCCCGCTGTGTTGAGCGCGCCGCTCCAGACCGAGAACTTCTCGGAATGGCTCTGCACGATCTTGCCGGCGCTGGCGTCCCAGGTGATGTAGTTGCCCATGCCGCCATGGCTGCCCGGCGCCGGGTACATCGACAGCGTCGCACCCACGTACGGCTGGCCCGCGGTGTACTCCACCTTGAACGGCTCATAGTCCATGCAGACGTGGTTCGTCGGCACGTAGAAGAGCTTGGTCTCGGGGTCGTAGGATGCCGGCTGCTGGTCCTTGCTGCCCAACGCCGCCGGGCAGATGCCCTTGGTGTTGACGTCAGGACCGCCCTTCGCGGTGGAGTACTTCGCGACCACTTGCGGCCGACCGGTCTTCATGTCGACGTGGGTGGCCCAGTTCACTTGCGGGTCATACTTCTCGGCCACCAGCAGGGCGCCGGTGACGCGGTCCATGGTGTACGCAAAGCCGTTGCGGTCGA
Organism: Ideonella azotifigens; assembly: GCF_006519715.1. GTDB lineage: Bacteria > Pseudomonadota > Gammaproteobacteria > Burkholderiales > Burkholderiaceae_C > Ideonella > Ideonella azotifigens. The sequence goes on along the minus strand of NZ_VIDT01000097.1, from coordinate 3,585 downwards.
AGTGAACGAGTGCCTTGGTCGGCTTGCCCTTCACGTTGATGTCGGCCAGGATCATCTCGTTGATGCCGTCGAAGTCCCACTCGTCGTACGGCGTCATCTGGTAGACCCACTTGGCCACGCCGGTGTCGACATCACGAGCCCAGATGGTCATAGACCACTTGTTATCGCCAGGCCGCTGCGCCGGGTTCCAGGTCGACGGGTTGCCGCTGCCGTAGTACATCAGGTTCAGCGCCTTGTCGTAGCTGTACCAGCCCCAGGTCGTGCCACCACCGGTCTTCCATTGATCGCCCTTCCAGGTCTTCAACGAAGAGTCGGGGCCCACCGGCGCCATCTTGCCGTCGGTCCAGGTCATGGTCTTGGCCGGGTCCATCAGCATCTCGGCGTCAGGGCCCACGCTGTAGCCCTTCCAGGCCAGCTTGCCGTCCGACAGGTTGTAGGCGGCGATGAAGCCGCGCACCCCCCACTCGCCGCCGCTGATGCCGGTGATGACCTTGTCCTTGAAGATGTGTGGCGCGTTGGTGTTCACTGCACCGAGCTTCGGGTCGCCGTTCTTGACGCTCCAGACCACCTTGCCGGTTTTCGCGTCCAGCGCCACCAGCGTGCTGTCGGCCTGCTGCAGGATCACCTTGCCCTCGGCATAGGCGACGCCACGGTTGACCGTGTCGCAACACATTTGCGCAATCACCGCCGGGTCTTGCTTGGGCTCGTACTTCCAGATCATCTCCTGGGTATCGAGGTTCAGCGCGTACACCTTGTTCGGGAACGGCGAGGTCATGTACATGACACCGTCGATCACCAGCGGCGAACCTTCGTGGCCGCGCAGCACGCCGGTCGAGAAGGTCCAGGCGACCTGCATCTTGCCGACGTTGCCAGTGTTGATCTGCTTCAACTGGGAGAAGCGCTGGTTGTACATGTCTCCCGCTTGCATGGCCCAGTTGCTGGAGTTCGCGATGTTCTTCTCTACGTCGGCGTTGGCAGACGCCAACATCGGTAGAGCGAGCAACGCGAGCCCCAGGTGCAGCACGAGGCTTGCGCCCGATTGCCGAGGAATTCTCATCGATGTCTCCTTGCTTTTGAGGTGGTCTTCAGTCTTGCGAAGGTCACCACCGAAACCCCCGCACGAACCGTCTGGCGAGGGATCAAATCGCAACATCCATGCCTGTCGAAAAATCGTCTCGGACTCACTCGCCTCAATGCGCCGGACCACCTCAACACAACGTGCCAGCCACTGCTTTCGCACTAGGCGAAACCCTGCCTTATCGACTTGAGTTTTTGCCAAACGTGATCGGGTCCGCGTTCGTCCCAGGCCCCGCGCCGTTCGAAATTCGGGAAATCCCTTGGATGTCTCACCCGCGTCGCGCGACGCCGCATGGCGCCATCGCGTGCCGGCTCTGCGCATCGCGCAACGCTTGTCGTCACTTTTGGCGCAGAGTGTTCCACTGCGCCTTCGACCGAAGGGCGCAGCGCCTTGTTGCGCTGCAGTGATGAGTGCAAACGCTCGTTCAAGGGCGCGGAAGTTGCAGTACCGTCTGACCCGAAGACGTCGCGCTGAACACTTTGTTCATGGCGACCTGGAACCCCCGACCTTCATGCTGCGAACCACCGATCTCACGAAACGCTACGGTCAGACCATCGCATTGAAATCCTTGACGCTGCAGATCGGTCGCGGCGAGTTCGTTGCGTTGCTGGGCCCCAACGGCGCCGGCAAGTCCACGCTGTTCCAGGTGCTCACGGGCTTGTTCGCGGCCGACGGCGGCGAGGTCGAAGTGGCCGGCCATTCGCTGCGGCATTCGGCGCGCATCGCGTTGCGCCACATCGGCGTCGTATTCCAGCAGATCGCGCTCGACCTGGACTTGAGCATCCGGCGCAACCTGCTGTTCCAGGCGGATCTGCAGGGCGTGCCGCGTCGCGTCGCGCTGGCGCGCATCGAGGCTGGCTGCGCGCGCCTCGGCTTGCCCGCCGATCTGGACCGAAAGGTGCGCGAGCTCTCAGGCGGCAATCGGCGAAAGGTGGAACTCGTGCGCGCCGGGCTGCACCAACCCTCAGTGCTGCTGATGGACGAAGCCACCGTGGGCCTGGACCCGAAGTCGCGCCGCGACCTGCTGCAGGCCTTGCACGCCGATGTGCGCGAGCGCGGCGTAAGCGTGCTGTGGGCGACCCACTGGGTCGAGGAGGCCGAGGGCGCCGACCGTGTGCTGGTGCTGCACCAGGGAGCGTTGCTGGCCGATGGCACGCCCGCCGAGGTGACCCGCGCGCTCGGCGAGGCGACGCTCGAAGCGGGCTTCATCAAGCGGACCTCATGAGCGCCCCCAGACCTGCCGCTACGCGTCAGGCCCCCCGAGGGGGTCAAGAAAACTTGGGGCTGCCCTGCGTCTTCTCATGAGCGCCCCACAAGAAAGACCTGGAGTCATGGATTTGAAGCTGATTCGGAAAACGACCTGGCTTGTCGGGCTGACCCTGTGGCTGGCGGGCAGCGTCTTCGCCCAAGCGGCGCCGGGCACGGTCTATGTGTCGAGCGAGAAGGACGACGCGTTGACGATGATCGACCTCGCCACGCTGGCCGTCAAAGGCACGATCGCCACCTGCAAGCGCGGCCGCCACCTGCAGCTCACGCCCGACCGCAAGCTGATGCTCGCGTGCTCGGACTCTGGCGTGGCCGATCTGATCGACCCGGCGACCGGCCAATCGCTGCGGCGCATTCCGCTCGGCGACGACCCCGAAGCCTTCGACCTGTCGCCCGACGGCAAGACCATCTACGTCTCCAGCGAAGACGACGCAACGGCCGTTTTCGTCGATGCAGCAACTGGCAAGAAGCTCAAGGAGGTCAAGGTCGGGCAGGAGCCAGAGGGCGTGAAGGTCAGTGCGGACGGCAAGGTCCTGTACATCACTTCCGAGGTCGCCAGCCTCGTGCATGCGATCGACACCGCCAGCGGCAAGATCATCAAGAACATCAAGGTCGGCAAGCGGCCACGCCGCATGGCGATCACGCCCGATGGCAAGGAGCTGTGGGTCACCTGCGAGCTCGACTCGGGCGTCACCATCGTCTCGACGGCTGACCATTCGGTGCTGGCGACGCTGAAGTTCGAGGTCAAGGGCGCCCGCGCGCAGGACATCACACCGGTGGGCATCCAGATGTCGCGCGACGGCAAGCGCGCGTACGTCGCGCTCGGCCGGGCCAACCACGTCGCCTTCGTCGATGTGGCGGCACGCAAGGTCACCGATCTCGTGCTGGTCGGCAAACGCGCATGGAACGTCGCGCTGGACAAGGATGAAAAGCGCTTGTTTGTCGTCAACGGCCTGAGTGATGACCTGACCATCGTCGACGTGCCGGGCGCGAAGGCGATCAAGACCGTGCCGGTCGGGCGCGTGCCCTACGGCGTGGTGGTCGTCGAATGAGGGGCGCGCTGCTTGCGCTGGTCCTGTCGTCGGCCTGCTTAGGCGCCGCGGGGGCGACCTTGAAGGCCACGCTGATCAGCCCCGAGAACGACCCGCGGCTGGACCGCACGAGGACGGAGCGCGCCTACCTCGGCCACCCGGGAGGTCCCGCCGCCGACGGGGTGCAGGTCGCGCTCGACGAAGGCGGCT
>NZ_VIDT01000969.1 GCF_006519715.1 Ideonella azotifigens | reverse complement strand
ATGGCAGAGCGCCTGGCGCTGCAGGTGGATTCGCTGGACGATTTGCGGGCCAAGCTGGCCGCCTTCATCGCGGGCAACTTGCAGCTTGGCGGCCTGCATCGCGGGCAAGCCGGGCGGCAGGCGCTGGCCGCGCTGCTGGACGACGAGGACATGGACGCCACCGTGCGGGCCTGGATTGCCAAGGGCAAGTTCGGCAAGCTGGCCGATCTGTGGGCCCAAGGCTTCGACCTGGACTGGCAGCGCCTGCACCCAGCCGCGGATGGCGCTGCCCGTCCCAAGCAGATCAGCCTGCCCACCTATCCTTTTGCTGCTGAGTTTGCGGGTGACTCTCTTGCGGCCGGCATGGAGCCGGCCATGCCACCCCAGGAGCCGGCGGAGCCTGAACCGCCGACACCCGCCGCTGCCGAACGGGCTGCGCCGGCGGCCGTCAAGCCCATGCCGCGGCAAGCGGGCAGGACCTCGTGGCCGCTGTCGTTCGCGCAGCAGCGGCTGTGGTTCCTGGACCAGTACGAGCCGGGCTTGGCCATCTACAACATCCCGGCCGCCGTGCGGCTGACTGGCCAGCTGGACACCGACGCGCTGGCGCGCACGCTCAACGAGATCGTGCGCCGCCACGAGGCGCTGCGCACCTCGTTCGCGATGGAAGCGGGCGAGCCGGTGCAGGTCATCGCGCCGGCGCTGGTGTTGCCGCTGCAGACGCTGGACCTCAGCGGCCTGCCCACAGCGCAGCGCGAGGCACAAACCCGTGAACAGCTGCAAGCTGAGGCGGACCAGCCGTTCGACCTGGCGACCGGCCCGCTGATCCGCTTCCGCCTGCTGCGGCTGGCCAGCGATGCGCACCTGCTGCTGGTGACCATGCACCACATCGTCTCGGATGGCTGGTCCATGGGCATCGTGGTGCAGGAGGTGGCGGCCCTGTACCGGTCCTTCCTGCAGGGCCTGCCGCCCGCCTTGCCGGCCTTGCCCATCCAGTACGCGGACTTTGCCGAATGGCAACGCCAGCGCCTGAGCGGCGGCCTGCTGGCACGGCAGCTGGGCTACTGGCAGCGCAAGCTGGAAGGCAGCCCGCAGTTGCTGGCCCTGCCCACGGACCGGCCGCGGCCGACCAAGCTGGGCCACCGGGGCGCGGCCCTGCCGTTCACCGTGCCGGCGGCAGCGGTGGCCGGCCTGCGGGCACTGGGCCACCAGGCGCAGGGCACGCTGTTCATGGCGCTGTGCGCGGCCTTCAATGTGCTGATGGCGCGGCATTCGGGCCAGACCGACATCTGCATCGGCACGCCCATCGCCAACCGCAACCGCACCGAAATCGAGAACCTGATCGGCTTCTTCGTCAACACGCTGGTGCTGCGCACCCAGGTGGACCTGGCGCAGGACTTCCTCAGCCTGCTGCGGCAGGTGCGGCAGACCACGCTGGAAGCCTACGACCACCAGGACGTGCCCTTCGAACAACTGGTCGAGGCCGTGCGGCCGGAGCGGCACACCAGCTACTCGCCCTTGTTCCAGGTGATGCTGGTGCTGCAGAACGCGCCGATGACCGGGCTGGTTTTGCCTGGCCTGCGCGCCGAGCTGATGCAGGCCGAGCGAGTGACGGCGAAGTTT
>NZ_VIDT01000968.1 GCF_006519715.1 Ideonella azotifigens | reverse complement strand
GCCAGGCGCGTGGGGCCCAGAAGCGGCGAACGGTGGGGCTTGTGGCGCCGCCGCTCATGCCTGGCCTGCCTCGGCTTGCGGCTGCCAGGCCAGCAGCGTGTCCATCATCTGGCGCAGCAGCGGCATGGCGCCTGCGGCGCGCTCTGGCGACCAGCTGAACGGCGGCTGTTCGTCCATGTAGCAGCACCAGCACATTTCCAGCTGCACCGCATGCCAGCCACGCGCGGGCTGGCCATAGTGGCGTGTGATGTAGCCGCCCTTGAAGCGGCCGTCGACCACTTGCGTGAAGTCCTGCTGCGCGGCCAGCAGCTGGCCCAGCGCGTCGCGCATCGAAGGGGCGCAGCTGGCGCCATTGGCGGTGCCGAGGTTCAGGTCCGGCAGCCGGCCCTCGAACAGCCAGGGCAGCTGCGAGCGGATGCTGTGGCCGTCGAACAGCACGGCGTGGCCATGCTCGGCCTTCAGTCGCGTGAGTTCGCCGGCGAGCGCGTCGTGGTAGGGCTGCCAATAGGTGCCGCGGCGTTGCTGCACTTCGGCCGCGTCAGGTGCCTGGCCTTCGAGGTACAGCGGCTCGCCGGTGAAAAAGCGCGTGGGGCACAGCTCGGTGTTGTTGGCGCCGGGATACATCGGCGTGTTGTCGGGCGGCCGGTTCAGGTCGATCACGTAGCGCGAGTGGCGCGGCACGATGAGGCTGGCGCCCAGGTCGCGCACGAAGTCGTAGAGCTTGTCCAGGTGCCAGTCGGTGTCTTCGACGGTGGCGGCATGGGGATGCATGCGGGCCAGCAGTTCGGCCGGAATGTGCTGGCCTGCATGCGGCACGCTGACCAGCAAGGGGCGCGTGCCGCGGTGCAGGGTGTAAATCTCGTCCATCAGGTCTCCGACATCGGGCCGAACTGCCGGGGCGGTGCTCGGCACTGTTTTCAAAACTCGGGGGCAGGGGCGATTCGCGCCAGGTCGGCCGCATCGGGCACGCCCGCATGGACCCGCAACTGGCAAGGCTTGTGCCCGAACTGGTAGGCCAGCTCGTTGGGATGGTCCACGGCCCAGTGCACGAAATCGGCCTGCCGGCCGGTGCTCAGCTGGCCATGGCTGTGGCCCAGGCCCAGCGCCTGCGCGGCATGGCGCGTCATGCCGGCCAGGGCTTCCTCGGGCGTCATGCGGAACAGCGTGCAGGCCATGTTCAGCATCAGCAGCGGCGACAGCGTGGGCGACGAGCCGGGGTTGTGGTCGGTGGCAATCGCCATCGGCACGCCGGCTTCGCGCAATGCGCCCACCGGCGGCAGCTGTTTCTCGCGCAGGAAATAGAAGGCGCCAGGCAGCAGCATGGCCACCGTGCCGCTGGCCGCGAGTGCCTGCACGCCGGCAGGGCTGAGGTATTCGAGGTGGTCGCAGCTTAAAGCGCGGTACTGCGCGGCCATCTCGCTGCCGCCGCAGTCGCTGAGCTGCTCGGCGTGCAACTTGACCGGCAGGCCCAGCGCGCGCGCCGCGTCAAACACGCGCTGCATCTGGCTGGCCGAGAAGGCAATGTTTTCGCAGAAGCCGTCGACCGCGTCGACCAGCCCTTCCGCGTGCCATCGCGGCAGCCAGTCGAGGATGGCGGCGATGTAGGCGTC
>NZ_VIDT01000967.1 GCF_006519715.1 Ideonella azotifigens | reverse complement strand
CTTTGGCCTGGACCTGCAGCTGGCACCCACCCAGCCTGTGATGCTGCAGGGCGAGGCGGGGCATTCGCGCAAGGGCCCGCTGCCTGGCGAGGCCAGCCACTACTACAGCCTGCCGCAACTGGTGGTGCAGGGCGAGCTGCGCGTGGGGACGGGGCTGCATCCGGTGCAGGGCAGGGCCTGGATGGACCATGAATGGAGCAACGCCTACCTCGCGCCCGAGGCGGTCGGCTGGGACTGGGTGGGCTTCAACCTGGACGACGGCAGTGCGCTGATGCTGTTTCGCATGCGAGCGCGAGACGAGCAGGCCGCGCCGGTATGGGCCGGCGGCAGCTGGCGCGACCCGCAAGGCGGCCTGCGCACTTTCCAGCCCGGCGAATTGCGCTTCGAGCCCGGCCGCCGCTGGCGCAGCCCGGACTCCGGGGCCAGCTACCCGGTGCAATGGACGCTGCACACGCCCGTCGGCCGTTTCCAGGTCGAGGCCTTGCTGGACGCGCAGGAACTGGACAGCCGTGCCAGCACCGGCACCGTCTACTGGGAGGGGCTGTCCGTGCTGCGCGACGAGCAGGGCCGCCGGCTGGGCCTGGGTTACCTGGAGATGACGGGCCGTGCCGGCCGGCTGGCACTGTGAGCGTCAGGCCTTGGCGGCAGGCAGGTCGCTGCGGCGTTCGATGATGCGCGAGACCAGGCCATAGGTCTGCGCCTCATCGGCCGACATCCAGCGGTCGCGCTCGATGTCGAGCATCACCGTGTCCAGCGGCTGGCCGGTTTCGCGGGCGATCATGCGGGCGATGCGCTCGCGGGCCCGCACGATTTCCTTGGCCTGGATCGCGATGTCAGTCGCCTGGCCGCCGGCGCCGCCGCTGGGCTGGTGGATCAGGAAGCGCGTCTGCGGCAGGCAGAAGCGGCGCTCGCGCGGCACGGCCAGGTACAGGTGCGTGGCCGCGCTGCCCACCCAGCCGGTGCCGATCATGTTCACCGGCGCCGAGATGAAACGCACGATGTCGTGGATTGCATCACCCGACTCCAGGTGGCCGCCGGGCGACGAGACCAGCATGTCGATGGGCGCGTTGGATTCCGCGTCCAGCGCGATCAAACGCCGCACCGTGTCGGCCGCGCTGCTGTCGTTGATCTGGCCGAAGACCAGCACGGTGCGCGAGCGAAAGGCCTTTTCCTCCATGAAGGTGCTGCGTGGGTCGCCGGCCGCCGAGGCGGGCGTGGCGTTAGGATCGCTTTCCATGTGTTCCATCTGAACTCCTGTGTCGGACATGTCGGTGAAACGGATCAGCCGTCCGCCATGTGACACCCATGCCATGCAAAGCCTGTTGCCGCCCCATCCGCTGGCCTGCGATCCCGCGCTGCGCCGCCGCCTGACCTCGCTGGCCCGGCTCTGGCTGGGCAACCATGCGGATGCGGAGGACGTGGTGCAGGACGCCTACCTGCGCTCGCCGGTGCTGCCGCAGGGCGCGCAGGCCCAGCAGGCCTGGCTGTTGACGGTGGTGCGCAACCTGTGCACCGACCTGCAGCGCCATCACGGCATGGTGCGGCGCAAGCACGCAGAGGCGGGTCCCGCGTTGGCCGTGGCCGAGTCCGCTGAAGCCGAGGCATTGCTGGCGG
>NZ_VIDT01000966.1 GCF_006519715.1 Ideonella azotifigens | reverse complement strand
GCTGCCGCCTGCCGGCTCGGTCATGCGGGCAGCGTTCGACGAAGCTTTCGCGATGCAGAAGCAGCGGCCGCCGGTACCTTGTGTCGAAGCCGGGTCGTCGATCCGGGTGCAACTGCTGCTGGAGGAGCGCGACTACCTCACCATCCTCAGCGCTGCGGAGCTGCAGCTCTATCGGCCGCTCGGGCTGATCCAGCGCGTGCCACTGAGCCCGGCGATCCCCTCGCCGGACATCGGCGCGATCTGGGAGCCGGCGCTCGGCAGCCGCCTGGTCGGGCACTTCGTGGAGGCGCTGCGCAGCGAGTCGCTCGACCTGGGCGGTGCCCACTGACCCGGCGGGGGCGCACAGCGTCAGCGGCACTTACCGTCGCCGCCAAAAGAACCGACTCGACCCGCGTCGACACGGCCGCGACAATTTGGCCGTCGTGTCGTCCGGCGGTCTTCGCGGGCGACACCGGCTTTCCAGGAGCATCGAATGCAAGTCGGGTATATCGGTCTGGGCGCGATGGGCGGCGCCCTCGCGCGTCATCTGGTGGACAAACACAGCTTGAGCGTCCTCGACCTCAACCCTGCCGTGGTCGCCACCTTCGAGCAGCTGGGCGCGCGCGCAGCGCCGTCGGCCAAGGCGTTGGCAAAGGGCTGCGAGGTGGTGCTGCTGTGCCTGCCACGCAGCGTTGACGTGGAGCGGGTACTGTTCGGGCCGGACGGGCTGGCAGAGGGCCTGTCGCCGGGTGCGATCGTGGTCGACCAGACCAGCGGCGTGCCGGGCGAGACACGCCGCTTCGCCAGCCGCCTGGCCGAGCAGGGCGTGGACCTGATCGATGCGCCGGTGTCGGGTGCCATGGCCACGGCCATCGCCGGCACGGTATCCATCATCGCCTCAGGCCCCGAGCCGGTGTACGCCAAGGTGCTGCCGATCCTGAAAGCCATCAGCCCGAACGTCTTCTATTGCGGCGGACGGGTCGGCAACGGCCAGACCATGAAGGCGGTCAACAACATGATGAACGCCGGCTGCCGCCTGGCTACGCTGGAGGCGGTGGCCATGGGCCGCAAGTTCGGCCTGCCGCTGGAGGCCATGACCGAGGCGCTGAACCACACCACCGGGCGCAACTTCACCACGCAGGGCATGCTGGTGGCGATCGCCGAAGGCCGGCAATCGACCAAGTTCGGTCTGGGGCTGCAGGTCAAGGACGTCAACCAGGCGCTGTCGATGGGCATGGCCCAGGGCGTGCCGATGCCGGTCTCGGACATCGTTCGCGGCCTGCTGCAGATCGGCCTGAACACGCTGGGCGAGCAGGCCCAGCTCGAAGACATGATCCGGGTCGTCGAATCGATGGCCAACGCACGCTTCACCGGCGCCCCCCTGGCATCTTCCGCTCATTGAGGCTCAGAACATGAACGTAGGCATTGTGGGCAGCAGCCCGTTGGCAGCCGTGGTGGCACGCCGCCTCTCGAAGGCATTCCGTGTTCACGTGCTGGCGCCGGAGTGGCCGACCGAGCACCTTCAGCGCGAGATCGTGCCGGTGCAGGATCTGGCCGCCTTGTCGCAGCAGTGCCGCGTGCTGCTGGTCTGCGCCGCTTCGGCCGCGCTGCACGACGCCGCGGGCTTCGGTGCCCG
>NZ_VIDT01000965.1 GCF_006519715.1 Ideonella azotifigens | reverse complement strand
AAGGACATGCAGACATCGGCCCTGACCCTCAAGACTGACTCTTGCAAGAACCGGCGCTTGTAGTCCGCCACCAGGGCTCGGATGGCCGCGTCGCTGGCGGCATCGTCTTCGTGCAGCAGGCTCAGCACAAACGAGGCCTCACGCACCACCGCCCCGTCAGCACCACGCCATTGGCCGGCGGCTGGCCACACGCTCAGCCCTTGCGGGAAACGCGGCGTGACACTGCTGCGCAGGAATTCGGCCCAGTCCTCGGGCGAAACGGCACCTTCCGGCCTGGCGGTGCCGAAATACAGCGTGTCGCTGATGGCGCGCGTCTCGCCCGCCGCGCACCGCAGCGCCGGCGGCGTGTTGGCACAGCCGGCCATCAGCAGCGCACCCAGCTGCAGGCTCAGCAGTAAAACGCAACGGATCATGGCGCGGAAGCCGGGTTGGCCGGGGCCAGCCCCGGCGGGGTGTAGTTCTCGTCGTGCTTGGCCAGCACTTCCTGCGCCTGCAGGCTACCGTCAGCCGCCAGCCGGCCCTGCACGATGGCGCCCTTGCCTTCGGTGAACAGGTCAGGCAGCACGCCGCGGTAGTGCACCACCAGCGTGTGGTCGGCATCGGCCAGAACGAAGCGCACCGCCAGGCTGTCTGCCTCGCGCTGCAGCGAGCCCGGCTGCACATAGCCGCCGATGCGCAGCGCGTTGTTGTCCGCCTGCGGCCTGGCGGACAGTTCGCTGGGCGTCAGGTAGAAGACCAGGTTTTGCTGGAAGGCATTCAGTGCCAGCGCCACAGCGGCGCCAGCCAGCATCAGCACCGCGGCCCAGATGGCAAAACGCCGTTGCCGCGGGCTCATCGTGCATCCCCCTCGGCGGCGGCCTGCGCCGCGCGCAAGCGCCTCGCGCGCGCGGCCAGCGCCAACCATTCGCAGGCCAAGGCTGCGGTGACCAGTGCCAAGCCGGACCAGACGAACACGCCGTGCCGGCCCATCTGCAAGAAGCTGGCCCAGTCGGACCAGGCAGGGTGCAGCCACTCAGGCATGCAGCACCTCCGCTTGCGGCAACTCGTCCTGCCAGCGCAGCGCCAGCTGGCGTTCGGCGATCACGAGTTGCACCCGGCGCAGCGCCGTGGCCGCGGCATAGGCCCAGGCCGCGGCGGTCATCAGCAGCAGGCCGGCGAGCATCACCGGCGCCATCTGCGCCTGGCCGGGCGTGAGCGTTGCGCCCTGGTGCAAGGTGTTCCACCAGCGCACCGAGAAGTAGATCACCGGCAGGTTCAGCGCGCCCAGCAGCGCCAGCACCGCGCAGCCACGGTCCGCCCGCTCGCCTTCGTCATGCGCCTGCAGCAAGGCCAGGTAGCCCAGGTAGAGGAAGAGCAGCAGCAGCGAGGTGGACAGCCGCGCGTCCCACACCCACCAGGTGCCCCACATCGGCTGGCCCCACAGCGAGCCGGTGGCCAGGCTCAAGGCGGCGAAGACAGCGCCGGTGGGCGCCAGCGCATGCGAGAGCCAGAACGCCGTGCGCACCCGCCAGACCAGGCCGACAAAGCTCCAGGCGGCCATCAGCGCGTAGATGAACATGCTCATCCACGCCGCTGGCACATGCAGGTAGATCAGCCGGTAACCCTGGCCCTGCACCGCATCCGC
>NZ_VIDT01000964.1 GCF_006519715.1 Ideonella azotifigens | reverse complement strand
CCCAGCACGGCGCGCGTGGCCGCGACGGCTTGGGCATGCTGGTCGAACAGGCAGCCGAAGCGTTTGCGCTGTGGCGCGGCATGCGACCCGAGACTGGCGACGTGCTGGCCCGGCTGCGCGCCGAGGTGGATGCAGCGGCATGAAGGCCGCCGGATCGAGAAGCGCGGCATGAAGGCCGCTTGGGGCCAGCTCGCCCGCTTGCTCGCACTGCTGGTGCTGAGCACGGTCGCGCTGCAGCTGTATTTCCTGCTGCGCGTGGCGCTGATGCTGGTGATAGACCCGCAGTCCACCAGCTTCCAGCGCAGCGAAGCCTGGCGGCTGCTGCGCGAGACGCACCAGCTGAGCTGGTCGCAGGACTGGGTGGCCGATGAAGAGATCTCGCCCAACCTCAAGCGTGCGGTGATCGCCAGCGAAGACGCCGGCTTTGTCGAACATGCGGGCGTGGAGTGGGACGCGATCGAGAAGGCCTGGGACCGCAACCAGAAGGCCGAGGTGCGGGCCGAGAAGGTCAACGAGCGCATCGAGCAGCGCGAGGCCACGCGCAAGACGGCACCTGCCAAGCCGCCCACGCGTGCGGTGCCCAAGGTCGTCGGCGGCTCGACCATCTCCCAGCAGTTGGCCAAGAACCTGTTCCTCTCAGGCGAACGCACGACGCTGCGCAAGGCGCAGGAGTTCGTCATCACCTTCATGCTCGAAGGCCTGCTGGGCAAGCGCCGCATCCTGGCCATCTACCTCAACAGCGTCGAGTGGGGCGAAGGCGTGTTTGGCGCCGAGGCTGCCGCGCGCCACTACTTCCATGTGGACGCCAGCAAGCTGTCGGCCCCGGCTGCAGCCCGGCTGGCGGTGATGCTGCCAGCCCCCAAGCGCTTCGAGAAACAACCCGGCTCGGCGTATGTGCTCGGCCGATCGGGCACCATCGTCGCCCGCATGGGCGCGGTCGAACTGCCCTGATCGGTGCCTGCGGCCGCGCCGCCGTGAACCCTTTGCCCAGGAGCGCTGCATGAGCCAAACGGAAGCCACTGCCCAGATTGCCGCGACCGCCGCCAGACTGGTGGTCGAAGAAGGGATGGAATACAGCGCCGCCAAGCGCAAGGCGGCGCGTGACCTGGGCCGCCGCAGCAGCCGCCAGGGCGAGCTGCCGTCCAACGAGCAGGTCGAAGACGAGGTGCGCGACTACCTCGCGCTGTTCTGCGCCGACACCCAGCCGGCCGAGTTGCGTGCGCTGCGCGAATTGGCTTTGCGCTGGATGACACGGCTGGACCAGCTTGGCGAATTCCGCCCGCACCTGGGCGGCGCCGTTTGGCGCGGCACGGCCACCCGGCTGTCCAACCTCATCCTCGACCTGTATTGCGACGATGAAAAAGCCGCCGAAATTGCCTTCCTGAACGCCGGCCTGGATTTCGACAGCGGCGGCGCAGGCGAACACGAAGCGCTGGTGCTGAGCACTGTCGACCGCACGCCCGGGCTGGCCGAGCCGGTGACACTGCACTTTGTCGTGCACGAGTACCTGGCACTGCGCGGCGCGCTGAAACCCGACACCCAAGGCCGCAGCTGGCGCGGCGACGCCAACGCCTTGCGCCGCCTGCTGGCCAGCGAGGCGCAAGACCATGCGCACTGAAGCCGAAGCCA
>NZ_VIDT01000963.1 GCF_006519715.1 Ideonella azotifigens | reverse complement strand
GGCGCGTCGAACTGGTTGCGCGGCAGGTAGGTCATCACGCGCAATTCGGTGCCCGGCACCGCGGCCACCGCACCGCGCCAGGCCTGCGAGCGCCAATCGAAGTTCAGCGCCCCCGGCGGCGGGTTGACCATGTCGATCGGCACCGCATCGGTCTCCTGCAGCGCCGGGTCGCTCCAGCCGTGAAGGCGGCCATCGGTGTCGAACACGGCGGCCTGCACGTCGGCCCGGTCGATCAGGCTCTCGGCCAGCACCTGGCCCACCAGACCGCCCTGCAGCCGGATGCGCAGCAGGCCCAGCGCCTCGTTGCCCTGTTTGATCGGGGCGGTGACGAACAGTGTGCGTCGCCCATCGTCCGCCCGCTGCGGCCCGAAAACCCTCGGGTAGCCATGCGCAATGCCTGGAGAAAAGAAGTATTCGGCCGCCTCGCTGCTGCCCACGCGCTGCGGTTGCGTGTCGGCCAGGTCGCGGCCGTCCCGGTCCAGCAGCGCCACTGAAATGGTGTTGACCGGCTCGCGCAGGCTGACCAGCGTCAGCACCCGGTTGACCCAGACCTTGTCGGCCTTGGCTGGCGCCTGCAGCACTTCGGCCAGACCAGGGATCGCCACGTCGGCGCGCGCGTTGTCGAGCATGCGGTCCACGCGCAGTCCCAGGTCGCGTGCCGCTCCCTGGCTGAAGCTGACCAACACCTCGTCCCGCTCGCCCAGCAGGTGGCCTGTTTCCTGGCGCACCTGCAGCGCGATCAGCACGCTCAGCGGCAGCACCGTGATGCCGAACAGCACGGCCGTCACGAAAAGCCTCGTGTTCATCACCCTGCGGCTCAAGGCAACAACTCCGCCTGCAGCAGCGCCAGCGCGTCCAGCGGCCGGCCCACCGTGCCCTTGGCGACGAAGAAGTCGCTGTAGCGCTGCACCACAGACGCCAGCGCCGGCACGGCCCCACCAGCGCCCAGCATGCGCCGGTTGTGCGCCAGGTCCAGCAGCCGCACGCCCTGCAGAGAGACCTTGGCCTGCGCCAGGTGCAGCCGGCGTGAAATCAGCTGCACGGCGGCCAGCGGATTCGCGGACCACCAGTCCACCGCGCGGAACCACTGCCGCACAAATGCCTGCAGCGGCGGCCGGCGGCGCTGCACCGTGACCCGTGTGGCCACCAGCACGTCGGCCACCAGCCCCGGCGTCTCGGCGCTGGAAAACAGCTTGCTCGCGCCCGCGGCGACCGCTTGGCTGGCGTATGGCTCCCAGGTGTGGCCCACGTCCAGCATGCCGCTGGCCAGCAGCCGCGGCACCTCGGCCGCGTCTGCATTGACCCAGGTCCAGCGCTTGTGCTGCAGGTGGCGCTGGTCGATGAACTCGTGCAGGAAAACCTCGCCGAAGCCGCCGAGGTTGGTGCCGATGGTCAGCGGTCGGTCGGTCTCCAGCGTCACGCCGCGGCGCAGCAGCACCGCATCGCCGCCGGACGACTCATCGCAGACGACGATGACCTCGACGCCCAGGTGGCCGCGCGTCAGCGCGATCAGGTCGCCCAGCGAGGCACCGATCAGGTCGTACTGGCCGGCAGCGAAGTCGGCAATCATGCGGTCAGTGTCGGCCGGAAAGGCCAGCTTCAGCGCCACGCCCGCCGGTGCCAGCCAGCCCA
>NZ_VIDT01000962.1 GCF_006519715.1 Ideonella azotifigens | reverse complement strand
CCCCCAGCGCCGACGACTGGACCGCCGGCCGCCACAGCCTGGCATTCGGCCTGCACCGCAACACCTACCACCTGGACAACGCGGTGGCCAATGTCGGCGCCGATGGCGACTGGCGCAGCGATGAAGGCACGCGCTCGCAGGACTACCAGGGCCGCACTTCCGTCACCGCGCTGTATGCGCAAGACGGCTGGCGCCTGGCCGACGACTGGAAGCTCACGCTGGGCTGGCGCGAGGAGTGGTTCAAGGCCTACGACGGCAGCCAGCTCGCCAGCGGCATGAGCGTGCCCTATGACGACCGCAGCCTGCGCGGCCACTCGCCCAAGGCCGCCCTGGCCTACCAGGCCAGCGACAGCCTGCTGCTCAAGCTGAGCCTGGGCCGCGGCGTGCGCTTTCCGAACGTGGAAGAGCTCTACAACGGCACCGTCACCGCCACCAGCCAGACCCTGTCGGACCCGAACCTGCAGGCCGAAACCTCGGACGCGATGGAGCTCAGCGCCGAGCAGGAATGGGAGCACCAGCGCCTGCGTGTTTCGCTGTTCCGCGACGCCGTGAAAAACGCCATCCTGCGCCAGAGCACCAGCGACGCCGCCGTCTGCAAGACCACCGCCACCGGCGCCAGCAGCTACACCTGCGTGCAGAACGTGGACCGGGTGAAGACCCAGGGCGTGGAGCTGGCCTGGTCGGCCCAGGACCTGTGGCTCAGCGGCCTGGCGCTGGACGCCAGCTTCGCCCACAACTTCCAGAGCAAGGTGACCGCCAACCGCAACGACCCGGCCATGGTCGGCAAAAGCTGGCTGCGGGTGCCGCGCCAGCGCGCCACGCTGCAGGCCAGCTGGCGGCCCGAGGCGCATTGGTTGCTCGCGGTCAGCTGGCGCTACGAAGGCCGGGCCTACAACGACGCCTACAACCTGGATGTGAACCCCAACGTGTATGGCGGCGTGTCGCAGGTGCGCCAGCTGGACCTGCGCAGCGCCTACCGCTTCAGCCCGCAGCTGGAACTGGCGCTGGGCGTCAACAACGTCGCCGACCAGCCGGCCTACCAGTCCCACCCCTACCCCGGCCGCACGCTCTTCGCCGAGCTGCGCTTCAGCTTGTGAGCGCCCCCACCATGAACAACGCCGCGCTGCAGCGCATCTTCTGGCGCCTGCATTTCTGGGCCGGCCTGCTGTGCGCGCCCATCGTGCTGTTCGCCTCGCTCACCGGGCTGCTCTACGTGCTGTCGCCGCAGATCGAAGCCTGGCGCTACGCGGCACTGGACCACGTGGCCCCGGCCGCACAGCCACTGGCGCTGGACGCCCAGGTGCAGGCCGCGCTGGCCAGCCAGCCCGGCAGCACGCTGCGCCAGGTGATACCGCCGCATGCCGCGGACGACAGCACCCAGGTCGTGCTGAATCCTCCCCGCCAGCCGCATGAGCATCACGCGATGGCGGACGGGCCGGACCATCACGGCCTGCCCGACGGCGTGCTGGTCTATGTGAACCCGGCCACCGGCCAGGTGCTGGGCAGCCTGCCCGAACTGGCCCGCTTCAGAACCTGGGCCAAGAAGCTGCATGCCAGTGCGCTGCTGGGCGACGGCTGGCGCTGGCTGATGGAGCTGGGCGCCAGCTGGATGCTGGTGCTGATGGCCACCGGC
>NZ_VIDT01000961.1 GCF_006519715.1 Ideonella azotifigens | reverse complement strand
TGCTCAGGCCGATGTCGTAGACCGAGGGTGGCTGCGGGTTGGCCGCCAGCGCAGCCAGCGGCGGCAGCGCAGCCCGGGCGCCCGCATGGTTCACCAGCAACTGCAGCAGGAAGCAGGGCGACTGCACCGGCTCGGCAAAGAAGCAGTGCACATTCGCCCCGAAATGCTGGCGCAGTGCCCAGGCCACGCCGCCTGGCGCACCGCCCACCCCGCAGGGCAGGTAGACGAGGAGCGGATGCGCAGCGTCCACCGTCCGTCCGGCGCTTTCCAGCTGGGCCGCCAGTCGCTCGGCGGCGACTGCATAGCCCATGAACAGCGAACTCGAGTGCTCGTCGTCGACAAAGTGGCCCTGCGGGTCGGCCTGCACGGCGCGCCGCCCCGCGGCCACCGCCTCGGCGTAGTCGCCTTCATGCTCCACCACCTGCACGCCACGCTGGCGCAGGCGTGCCTTCTTCCATTCCTTGGCATCGGCCGACATGTGCACCGTGGCCTTGAAGCCCAGTGCAGCGGCCATCACGCCGATGGCCAGGCCTAGGTTGCCGGTGGAGCCCACGGCCACCTGATGCGCGGCAAACAGCGCGCGAGCCGCTGGCGAGGCCAGCACGCGATAGTCGGCCAGTTCCAGATCCTGCTGCGGCAGCAGGCCATGGCGCAGCGCCAGCGCCTCTGCATGTTCCAGAACCTCGTGGATGCCGCCACGCGCCTTGATGGAGCCGGCCACCGGCAGCGCGTGGTCGGCCTTCACGAACAGCGTGCCCGCCTCGGCAGGCAGGCCCAGCGCTGCCTGCAGCGCCGGCACCGCCAACAGCGGGGATTCGATCAGCCCGCCGCTGGCCCCCAGGGCTTCGGGAAACAGCTGCGCCAGCAGTGGCGCGAAGCGGTTCAGCCGGGCCGACGCCGCCTGCATGGCGGCCAGGGACTCCTGCATGGCGCTAATGCCGGACTCGCCTTGTGGCGCGCTGTCGGGCGTGGTCGGAGGTGTTGCGTCCTGTGCCCAGAGCAGGGGGCGTGCGGCTTGCAATGTTGCCCAGTCCAGACCGGTTTGCCAGGGAAGCAGGGCGCTGGATGGGGAAATAGCGGAAGAGGCGGGTGCAAATGACATGCCTCATGCTCGCCTGGATAAGTGCGCCCGCGCAAGCCACTTATACTTGGCCATCTATTAGTAATAGCAATGGCAACATGGGTCCGACGCTGAATCCGTCCTTGTTATCCTGGTTGCGGTGCTTCGATGCTGCAGCACGGTGCGAAAGCTTCACCCATGCTGCCTCAGTCTTGTGCATCACGCAGGGCGCGGTGAGTCAGCAGGTCAAACAGCTGGAGCAGTGGCTGCAGCGGCCGCTGTTCTTGCGCAGCCCGCGCACCCTGCTTTTGACGCCCGAGGGGCTGCGCCTGGCGACTGTGCTGCGCGAGTCCTTCGACGCGCTGGAGGCGGCCCTGCTGCAACTGCGCAAACCCGAGCCCGGCGCGGCGCTGGCGCTGAGCTGCTCACCTTCGTTCGCCATGGGCTGGCTCACGCCCCGCCTGGGCGACTTCTTCCGCCAGCACGCGGCGCTGGACCTGCGGGTGATCAGCGAGTTCCAGGGGCTGGATCGCCAGCGCATGGCGCAGCTGGGCCTGGCTGCAGCCGTGCGCTA
>NZ_VIDT01000960.1 GCF_006519715.1 Ideonella azotifigens | reverse complement strand
GCCCGGCCGGCGCGGGCCGGGCCAGCGCCTTCAGCAGCACCAGCACCGTCTGCAGGTTGCGCCGCGAGGGCCGGGCCGGGTCGCGGTAGAAGTCCAGCGGGTTGACTTCATCGTCGAACCACAGCGTGTCGTTGGCACGCTGCGCCCTGTCCTCGGAATCGTTGAAGACATGCAGCGTGACGCTGGGCGCCGTGGTGTCGGGATTGCCCAGCGCATGGATGCAGGGCGGCACCAGGAAGCCGGTCTGGCCGCGAGCGGCCACGAAGCGCTGGGTCGGGTTCAGCGTTTGGCTGGCGGCGTCGCGCTGGTAGAGCGCCACGTCCAGCCGGTTGTGCATCACGCCGCTGACGCTCCAGGTGTTGTGCTGGTGCGGCGCATTGGTGAAACCCGGGTCCCACAGGAACAAGGCCATGCGCCAGCAGCGCCCGTGCTCGATGTGCAGCGGCTCGTAGGGCGCGCCTTCGAGCAGGCAGCGGGCGGCCTTGTCGGTGGTGGCTTCGGCGCATTCGAGCACGAAGCGCTCGTCCAGCATCGCGCTGCCGACGATGGGCCGCACCGCGTGCACCACGTCGGCCGGCGACAGGTGCCGGTCGACCGCGTCGTTGATGCCTTGGATCAGGGTGGTCAGTGCCATGCACGGCTCCCGCTGCACGCGAAGCACTCGCCGGTGCAGCGTCAAGGAACTCGCCGAGCAAACCGCAAGCTCGGACCTCGGAACAGGGGCACCCCGACCCGGCACGCTGTTGACATGCCGCACCAAGGTGCCTGGACGGGGCTCAGGCGAAACCGCCCGGGCCGCGTCCGTCAACAGCTCACGAGCAGCTCAGGCAGCCGACGGCTTGGGCAGCCACGGCGTCGACGCTCTGGGTGTCGACGATTTCGAACGCGTCGACTTCTTGCAGCAGCGCGACGTCAGCGGCCGAGATCACGGTGGTTTCGATGCTCATAGTTTCTCTCCTTGAGTGTTAAGAAAAACCCCGGCATGGACATGCCTGGGTGGCGGGTTTTTACATGCCATCGCCCTGTTTCCGACATCCCCTGACATGGGGGGTTATTCAAAACAATGGCGATCGACTGAAAACCAAACCCGCGTAACACCAGGAAACCGATCTGAATCTATTTGTATCTGCAGTTTCACTGCCGCACAGCCGGGCACGCTGCTTACATCCATGCACATTCCTCAGCTTCGCCTAATGCTCGCCTAACGCAGCGTTTGCGCTGCTGCGCTAGGGGTGTGCGCGCGATGGCGCGCCGCACGCGTCAGCGCGCATATACCAGGGCCGAAAGATATTCGAAAGTGCTGCTTTCAAGGCGTTACAGATACACCCTGGCCGGATATCGGATATTTCCATTCCGAGAATAACCAACCCCCTTCAACGTGGGATATCGAGCCGGATTCGCGCGGTGTGCAATCGGCGCGCAGGAGATCCCGAAAAGGGTTTTCCAAAACCCCACAAACCAGGGCGAGAAAAATGAACCACATCGACTGGACCGAGCTGCTGGCGCAGCCGCAGATCAATCTGGCGGACTGCCTGGTGCAACGCCACGTGCGCGAAGGCCGCGGCGCGCGGCCGGCGCTGCTGTTCCACGACAGCCGGCTCAGCTACGACGACCTGCAGCAGGCCATGGCCCGCAGCGC
>NZ_VIDT01000096.1 GCF_006519715.1 Ideonella azotifigens | reverse complement strand
TCGCGCCCGGCCACGGCATGGCGCAGCCAGCCGGCTTGGCCCAGCGCACGCACCCAGTCGCGGCAATGCGCATCGAGTTCGGCCTGCGTGGCGTGGGGCGAGAGGTGTTCGGGCAGCTTGGCCTCGGCCAGCCAGTTCGAAAGCCGCGCATGCAGCTCGCGGTGGCGGGGTTCGAAAAAGGGCCACGCCAATGCTTCAGCGACAGCGTCGACCATGTCAGCGCCCCTCGAAGACAGGTTTCGCCTTGGCGGCAAACGCGCGGTACGCATGCCCGAAATCCTCGGTCAGCATGCACAGCGCCTGCGCCTGGGCTTCTGCGTCGATGGCCGAATCGATGTCCATGCTCCACTCGTGGTGCAGCATGGACTTGGTGAGCGAATGCGCAAAGGCGGGGCCGTCGGCCAGCGACTGCGCGAAGGCGGTGGCTTCGTCCAGCAGCACCTCGGGCTCGACCAGCCTGTTGAAGAAGCCCCAGCGCTCGGCCTCTTCGCCGCCCAGTGAGCGGCCAGAGTAGAGCCACTCTGCCGCGCGGCCCTGGCCGACGATGCGCGGCAGCATCGCGCAGGCGCCCATGTCGCAGCCGGCCAGGCCCACGCGGGCGAACAGGAAGGCGGTCTTGCTGCGCGCGGTGCCGTAGCGCAGGTCGCTGGCCATCGCGAGGATGGCGCCGGCGCCGGCACACACGCCGTCCACCGCGGCCACGATGGGTTGCGGGCAGTGGCGCATCGCCTTCACCAAGTCACCTGTCATGCGCGTGAACATCAGCAGTTCGGGCGCGGGCAGGTCGATCAGCGGACCGATGATCTCGTGCACGTCGCCGCCCGAGCAGAAGTTGCCACCTTCGCCCGCGAGCACGATGGCGCGCACGTCGTGCGCAAAGCGCAGCTGCTCGAACAGGTCGCGCAGCTCGGCATAGCTCTCGAAACTCAGCGGGTTCTTGCGCTCGGGCCGCGAGAGCGTGATGTGCGCGACACGGTCGCGGCACTCCCAGCGGAAGTGCTTCGCGGCGAAGTCTGCCAGCGGGCGGCGGTTGCCGGCGGCCAGCGCGGGGGCCAGTGTCTTGGTCATCGTGTTCAAGCCTTGTCGTTGAGGCGGCGCGTGAGGCCCAGGCGCAAGTGGCCGAGCAGCGTGTGCAGCTGCCGGCTTTCGTCGGCGCTCAGGTCGGCCAGCAGTTCCACGACCCAGCGCTCATGCTCGGCAGCGATCTTCTCGAAGGCGCGCCGCCCGCGCGTGGTCAGCGCAATGCGGATCGAGCGGCGGTCGTCAGGATCGATGTTGCGTGTGACGTGGCCGCCTTTCTCGAGCTCGTCGGTCAGGCTGGTCACGTTGCCGCCGGTCACCATCAGGTAGCGCGAAAGCTGGCTCATGCGCAGGCCTTCGGGCTGCTCGGCGTGAAAGCGGTGCAGCTGCGCCAGGTAGTCGAAACGCGGCAGCGTCATGTCGAAGTGCGTGCGCAGCCGGCGGCGAATTTCCGTCTCGATCTGCGTGGTGCAGGCCAGCAGCCGCAGCCAGGTGCGCACCGCCGCGTGGTCGCCTGCGCCGGCACGGCCTTCGTGGCCAATCGCGTCGTCGCCGATCAGCTCGTCCAGGCTGTCCGTGCTGCGCGGGTCTCTTGGTGTTTCGTTTTTCATGGCTTCACATCACCTCGCCGCCGCTGATCGAAATGGATTGCCCGGTGATCGCCGCCGGCGCCTGCCGGCACAGCCAGCGCACGACCTCGGCCACCTCGTCGGGCCGGACCAGGCGCTGCATCGGGTTGGCCTGCGTGAAGCTCTGCAGGGCTTCGGCTTCGCTCTTGCCCTTCTTGTCCATGATCTGCGCCATGCCGCCGCGCACGATGTCGGTGTCGGTGTAGCCCGGGCACACGGCATTGACGGCGATGCCGGCGGGCGCCAGCTCCAGCGCGAGCGAACGCGTGAAACCGACCACGCCGTGCTTGGCGGCGCTGTAGGCCGCCGTGAAGGCATAGCCCTTCTGCGCCGCGGTGCTGGCGATGTTGACGATGCGGCCTTGCGTTTCGCGCAGGTCAGCCAGCGCGGCCTGGCAGCAGAGGAAAACGCCGGTGAGGTTCACATCCAGCATCCGCTCCCAGCTGGCGAGCGCAAAGCGTTGCGTGGGCCCCGTCTCGACCACGCCGGCGTTGTTCACCAGCGCGTGCAGCGGGCCTTGCGCGGTGCGCGCATCGGCGAAGGCACGCGTGATGCTGTCGGCGCTGGCCACGTCCATCTGCACGACGGCGTGTCCATCACCGGGGAGCGTGGTCCGCGTTGATTCAAGCGCCTCAATGGACCTGCCGGCCAGCGTCACGCGCCAGCCGTCCGCCGCCAGCGCATGCGCAATGGCCGCGCCAATGCCGCGGTTCCCGCCAGTGATCAGCACATGCGGCGCGTTCACCGGAAGACCCTCCGTGCGGCGCACTGCGGGATTCGCGCTTGGGGGCCCGGCGCGCTCATTGGCCGGCCCCTTGCTGCGTCGCCTTCTCGCGCTGGAAGATCGCTTCCAGCTGCGGCTTGCCGGAGCGGTACGGTGCTGGCCATGGGATGGCCGTGTAGCCGATGCGAGCGGCCTCGGTCAGCGTCCAGGCCGGGTTGGCGAGGTGGGGGCGGGCCACGGCGCAGAGGTCCGCGCGGCCGGCAGCGATGATGGCGTTGACATGGTCGGCCTCGCTGATCGCGCCCACCGCGATGGTGGCAATGCCGGCCTCGTTGCGGATGCGGTCGGAGAACGGCGTCTGCCACATGCGGCCGTAGGTCGGGCGCTCGGCCTTGCTGACCTGGCCGGACGAGCAGGCTACCAGGTCCGCACCGGCCGCCTTGAAGGCCCGCGCGATCTCCACCGCGTCGGCCGGCGTGACGCCACCTTCGACCCAGTCGTGGGCCGAGATGCGCACCGACATCGGCAGCTGCTGAGGCCAGGCCTCGCGCACCGCGGCGAAGACCTGCAGCGGATAGCGCAGCCGGTTCTCCAGCGAGCCGCCGTATTCGTCCTCGCGCTGGTTGGTGAGCGGCGAAATGAAAGAGGACAGCAGGTAGCCGTGCGCGCAGTGCAGCTCCAGCCAGTCGAAGCCGGCCTCGGCGGCGCGGCGCGCGGCGGCGGCGAAATCATTGCGCACCTGGTCCATGTCGCTGCGCTTCATCTGGCGCGACCAGTCGCTGACACCCGGCAGGTACTGCTGCGGCGAGGCGGAGATCAGTGGCCAGCCGCCGGAGGTCAAAGGCTGGTCAATGCCTTCCCAGCCCAGGTTGGTCGCGCCCTTGGCGCCGGCGTGGCCCAGCTGCATGCCGATCTTCGCGTCGCTCTGGTCGTGCACCCAGTCGACGATGCGGGCCCAGGCGTCGCGCTGCGTGTCGTTCCACAGGCCGGGGCAGCCGCGCGTGATGCGCGCGTCCGGGCTGGTGCAGGTCATCTCGGCCATCACCAGCGCCGCGCCGCCCATCGCGCGCGCGCCCAGGTGCACCAGGTGGTAGTCACCCACGGTGCCGTCCACGGCCGAGTACTGCGCCATCGGCGAGACGATCACGCGGTTCTTCAGCATGACCGAGCGCACCGTGAATGGCGTGAACATCGGCGGGGTGGCTTCCTTTTTGGCAAACCATTGCTCGTAGCCCCCCAGCCAGCCCGCATCCCGCAGTCGCAGGTTCTCGTGGCTGATGCGCTGGCTGCGCGTGAGCAGCGAATACATGAACTGCTCGGGCTCGAGCTGGTCGCAGTAGCGCCGGCCGCAGACCTCGAACCATTCCATGGCGTTCCAGGCGGCGTTCTGCAGCCGCAGCACTTCGACTGCACGGATCTGCTGGTAGCGGTCCAACAGCGCGGGCAGGTCGGCACGCGTGACGGCCCCGTCAGCCTCGGCTTTCAGCTTGAACTGGTTCGCCAGTTCGATCGCGTCTTCCAGCGCCAGCTTGGTGCCCGAGCCGATTGCGAAATGCGCGGTGTGCACAGCGTCGCCCATCAGCACCACCGGTTGGCGGCCGTTGTCCAGCCACCATTGTTCGCAGCGGATGCGCTGGAAGTTCAGCCAGGCCGAGCCGCGCAGGTGGCGGGCATTGCTCATCAGCCTGGCGCCGGCCAGGTGACGCGCGAAGACCTGTTCGCAGAAGGCGACCGAACCGTCCACGTCCAGTCGGTCCAGCCCGTGGGCGCGCCAGGTCTCCTCGGTGCATTCGACGATGAAGGTCGAGGTCTCCTCGTCGAACTTGTAGACGTGGGCCTGGAACCAGCCGTGCTCGGTCTTCTCGAACACGAAGGTGAAGGCGTCGTAGCGCTTCCTGGTGCCCAGCCAGATGAAGCGGTT
This sequence comes from Ideonella azotifigens, assembly GCF_006519715.1. Lineage (GTDB taxonomy): Bacteria > Pseudomonadota > Gammaproteobacteria > Burkholderiales > Burkholderiaceae_C > Ideonella > Ideonella azotifigens. Next base: position 8,140 of record NZ_VIDT01000096.1, on the reverse strand, counting down.
GGGCCTCGTGACGATGTCGGGCTTGAAGGTTTCGGCGTACTTGGTGCGGACGGCGGAGTTGATGCCGTCGCTGGCGATGACCAGGTCCGCATCGGCGAACGCCTCGTCCGAGCGCACCTCGCGGTCGAACACCAGCTGCACGCCAAGGGCCTCGCAGCGCGCCTGCAGGATGTTCAGCAGCCGCTTGCGGCCAATGCCCACGAAGCCGTGGCCGCCCGAGCGCAGGCTGCGGCCCTTGAACTCCAGCACGATGTCGTCCCAGTGCGAGAACGAGGCCTCGATGGCGCCGGCCGTTTCGGCGTCCCAGCGACGCAGGTTTTGCATCGTTGCGTCCGAGAACACCACGCCCCAGCCGAAGGTGTCGTAGGGATGGTTGCGCTCGACCACGGTGATCTCGTGGCTGGCGTCCAGCTTCTTCATGATGAGCGCGAAGGCAAGACCTGCAGGCCCGCCGCCGATGCAAACAATGCGCATGCCGTCCTCTCGGGTTCAGCGTCGCCCCTCGTTGTTTGAGGAGTGAATAGTTCAAATATAAACTAATCGCGACGGCGGCGGCAAGCCATGGTCTGGCCGGACCAGTGCCGTCATGTGCTGTACCTTGCCCGGCGGCCCGCGGTCAGCCAGGCTGGACAGGGAGCTGGCACGCGAGTTCGAAGTGCGCGTTCCCGTGGGCAAACGGTCGGCCGATCCAGGCCTCGAACGCAGGCTGATGGTCCGGGACATGGCCGCTTCGCGGCAGCCAGGTCTTGTACAGCCAGTCGAAAGCGCGGGCCTCGAGTGCCATGTCGCCGCGCAAGACGAGTTCGGCAACGCGCATTGGCGAGAACTCGAAGCGGCCGATCTCACCGGCTGGCTGGAAGTCGTCGACCACGAGCGCAACGTCGTAACGGCATTTTGCGAGCTCGACGATCTCGGGCTCGTCCCACATGTAACCCAGCCACTGGCCGTCCGCCAAACCCCGGGGGATCGCCCAGGCGAGCAGCCGCTCGCAAGCGGCCTGCACGGCGCCCTCGCGGTAGGGGTTGTGCACACGGATGTAGGCGACCGTGCGTGCGGGCAGCTCACGAAGTACGACTTCGAAGCCGTCCGGGTTCTGGCCCGCCGGCAGGGCCGTGAGGAGCGGCGATCCGGCCTGGGTGGTCAAGATGCGCTCGAAAGCGTCCCGCCTAGTGCTCCGGAAGGCTTCGAGGTCGAACAGGCTGGGTGCCACGCCGTGGTGTTGCCTGAAGCTGCGGGAAAAGTCGGAGGACGAGGAAAAGCCGCAGTCCAGGGCCACGTCGGTCAGCGAACGCCCGGGCGCGTGGGACATCAGGTACAGCGCCCGTTCCAGCCGCTGCCGCTTGACGAACTGCTGCAGCGTCTCCCCCAGCAAGGTCTTGAAAATGCGGTGGAAGTGGAAGGGGGAGAATCCGGCCGCCGCGGACACCTCTTCCAGCCGCAAGGGCCGGGCAAGGTTGCGCACGATGTGGTCGACTGCACGGTTGACCCGTTCGGCGTAGTCCACGGAGGCGAGGCCCCTGGCTTCTCGGTCGGTTCGCAAGATTTGGCAAGCGGCTGCTGCGGTTCTCGGGCATGGTAGTGCCCAGCCGGATCCGGTCCGCGCCTTACCGGCAGCCGCAGATCCCGGGCACATTCACACATCGGAGGTTCACATGAAGCGAGTCACTGGCATTGGCGGCATCTTCTTGAAGGCAAAGGATGCCCCTGCGCTGCGGGCCTGGTACCAGCGCCACCTTGGCATCGATGTCCAGCCCTGGGGCGGGGCGGCCTTCACCTGGACCGACTCGGATGGCAAGCCCGCGGGCGGCACGACGGTCTGGTCCATCGGTCCACAGGACAGCGATCAGTTCGCGCCCAGCAAGGCCGCGTTCATGGTCAATTACCGGGTGGAAGACCTGCATGCCCTGGTTGCGACGCTCAAGGCGGAAGGCTGCGACGTGCTCGACAAGATCGATGACTCCGAGTACGGCAAGTTCGGCTGGGTCATCGATCCCGAGGGCAACAAGGTGGAGCTGTGGCAACCACCGGCCGGTCAATGAAGCCTGCCGGCGCGACGCGGTCCGCCATGCAAGGCGAGCCGCGTCGGCGTCTTTCAGTCCCGGCGTTCTTCCCCGGGTGTCGCCAGGTCCGGCGCGCTGCCGCCTTCCGCTGAGGGCGGCTTCCGGTCCTACCGCGATTGGAGGCGCCTCAGCGCGAGCTCGAGTTGATCCGACGAGACCGGCTTGCGCAACAGCGTGGCACCGTAGCCAATGGCTTCCCGAATCACTTCGGCGTCCGCGTGCCCGCTGACAAACATGATGGGGAGCTCGGGCTTGGCCTGGCGTGCCACCCTGGCCATGGCGGCGCCGTCTGAACCCGGCATCGCGTAGTCGACGAGCAGCAGCTCGACCTGGTGGGCGTCCAGGAGCTGAAGCCCTTGCTCTGCATTCTCGGCTTGGTGAACGCCAAGTCCCAGATCGGTGAGCATGGCGGCGATGCCGCGCCTGACCTCCTCCTCGTCATCGACCAACAGCACCGACCATGGCGCGAGGGCCACCGGGCCACTGGCCGGGGCGTCTTGAGACGCTCCGGAGTTTTCACCGAGCGCCCGTTTCAGGTAGACCTTGATCGTTGTCCCGGTCACGCCATCGCTGTCGATGACGACGGTGCCGCCCGCTCGGGTTGCCAGGCCGTAAACCTGGCTCAAGCCCAGCCCGCTGCCTTTCCCGACTGCCTTGGTCGTGAAAAACGGATCGAAGGCCTTGGCCATCACTTCGGGCGGCATGCCGGTGCCGGTGTCGGTCGCGCTGATCTCCACATACTCGCCCGGTGCAAGGTCCCTGGGCAAGGATGCCGGCACGCGGCTGGCGAGGGTGAACCGCCCACCGTCAGGCATCGCATCCTTGGCGTTCACTGCCAGGTTGAGCAGCGCCATTTCGAGCTGTGTTGCATCGGCGTGCACCCACACGTCTTCAGCAGCAAGCTGCAACTCGACACTGGCCCCCAGGGTGGTCTTGAGCAGGTCGGCCATGCCGTCCACCAGCGCGCCCAGCCCAACCGGTCGAATGACCAGCTCCTGCTTGCGGGAGAACGCCAGCAGCTGGGCTGTCAGGCGGGCGCCGCGACTGGCTGCCTCGGTGCCTCTTTTGGCGAAGTCTCTGACCTGCGCCGGATTCTCCGCGCGGCGCCGGATCATCTCCAGGTTGGCGCTGACGACCTGCAGCAGGTTGTTGAAGTCGTGCGCGATGGCACCTGTCAGCTGTCCGATCGCCTCCAGTTTCCTGGCCTGGTAAAGCGCTGCTTCGCTTTCCGCGAGTCTTCGCTGGTGCTCGATGCGCTCGGTCACATCGTAGGCAAACTGGTAGGCGCCGATGAGACGTCCATCGCTGTCATACAGCGGCTGGAAGCGCATCTCGAAGGACCGCTGCTCCGAGGGCGACGGCCCGAACGACCGCACCTCCAGGAACTCCTGGCCTGCCAGGGCCCGGGTCCAGCCCGGCTCGATCTCCTTGAGCACCTCGATGTGCTCATGAAGCAGGTACTGCAGCTGATCGCCCACGCGAGGCCTGATGCCGAAGGCCCGTTCGAACCCCGCCGCACTCGCACGGTTGATCGCCAGCCAGCGGTAGTTCAGGTCCATGACCTGGATCAGTGCGTCCGTGCCTTCGACGATGTCGGCCAGCAGCTTTCGCTCGGCGAGGTAGTCCGACAGCTTGCGTTCAAGGGTCTCGTTCAGGTGTCGCAACAGCGCTTCGTTGCGCTTGCGAGCGGTGACATCGATGGCCGTGCCGATCACGCGTGTGCAATGGCCCTGCGAATCGAAGATGCCTCGGCCGCAGGCGGCCACCCAGCGAACCCGCCCGTCCTCTTTGCCAATGGTTCTGAACTCGACGTCGTACAAAGCCCGCTCCAACGGGCTTTGCGCGCGCTGGTAGGCCGCAATGGTCGCGTCCCGGTCTTCGGGGTGGATCCCGTCGTAATAGTCTGCGATCGTGACGGGCATCTGTTCGCGGACCCCAAACATCTTCTTGACCCGTGGCGCCCAGTACAGCGTGTTGGCCAGGTTGTCGACATCCCACAGCCCGACCTCGCCTGCGTCGGTGGCCAACTGCAATTGTTCGATCTTGACAGCCAGTTCCTGTTGCGCCTGCCATTGCGCCGTCACGTCGATGCCAACCACGAAGATCCCGTCCACTTCGCCGCGATTGTCGAAGGTGGGCTGAAAGACGAAGTCGACAATGCGCTCGTCGGGCGGGACATCTGTTGCAGGCTGGCTGCGGAACTTGGCGTAGGCCGCGATGTAGGGCTCGCCAGTGGCGAAGACCTGGTCCAGCAGGTCGACGTAGCCCTGATCCACCGCTTCCGGGATTGCCTGGCTGAAGGGCAAGCCCATCACGTCGCGCCGCCCGATCAGCCGCTCGTAGGCTGGATTCACCAGCTCAAACCGGTGATCCTTGCCGCTCAGCATGGCCATGAAGTTGGGCGCTTGCTCGAACAGGCTGGCCAGCCTGGCATGGTTCAACTTCGCCTGCCGCTCGGCCATGACCTGCCGGGTGGTTTCGGTCACCAGCACCAGCACGCCGCCGACTCCGTTGGCGGCCGATTCGTCGTCGATGGGACCGAAGGAATAGGTCCAATAGACGTCGTCCAGGCAACCGTGGCGAATGATCGGCACCAGTTGATTCTGATGCCAGGTGGCGCCGCCACCTGCGAGCACCTGCAGGATCTGAGGGCCGATCAAGTGCCAGATCTCGGCCCAGGCCCTGCGGCCTGGGATGCCCAGGATGGCGGGATGCTTTTCCGGCCCGAGCGACTCGCGGTAAGCGTCGTTGTAGAGGCCGGTGTGTTCGGCGCCCCAGAAAATGTAGACGGGGTGCCGTGTGGTCAACAGCATGCGGACCATGGTGCGCAGGCCTGCGCTCCAGGTCGCTGGCGGCCCCAACGGCGTCGAAGCCCAGTCGAACGCGCGAATGCGCGCGGCCATCTCGCCGTCACCAGCGAGAAAGCGCATCGGATCTTTTCGCTCTTCGGCTGGATGGTTCAAGGTGTGGGCGGCAAAGGCCCGCCGAGTGTAGGGGGCAAACCTGGCCTTCCGTTGCGGAAGATCAAGCCGGCATGCGGCGATGGCCAGCCCGGGCGGCCATTTTTGCCCAGGCCGCCCGGGCAGTGGGCTCTCTCGCTCCATTGGAACCCGAAGAGCGCGTGGCCTACACGATGGGTGCGTTCATTCCCACGTTCATCGCGGCCTTTTGCGAGTCACATGCGGGAGGGGCGCCTTCCTCGCTGGACGCCCGGGATTGAAAGTGCAACTGGACCCGCCATGACGAACCGTTTTGATGTGCTCGACGCCATCGAGCAAGGCATTCTCGCGGTGGAGGCTCACATCCTTCGGCTGGAAGATGCCAAGGCGGCCAATGGGGGGCTGGATCCGCTGAGCATGCACAAGCTGCTTGATTTGCGGGAGTCTCTGCAAATCTTCCAGGCCAGACGGCTGCAGCTGTTGGAAGCCGCGCAACGTGAACATGCCAAATAGAAAACAGCCGCGCCCCTCCCGGGACGCGGCCTGGTGATCTTGGTGCAGCGCCGAGGCTGCGCCTGCTCAGGCCAGTGCGGCGTGGGCGCCGGGCGCCAGCGTGAAGACGTTGACCACGTCGACCAGCTTGCCGGCCTGCTGCTTCAGGCTTTCGGACGCGGCGGCGCTCTGCTCGACCAGCGCGGCGTTCTGCTGCGTGACCTGGTCCAGCTGGACCACCGCCTGGCTGACCTGGCCGATGCCCGTGGTCTGCTCCTGCGTGGCGCTGCTGATGTCGCCGATCAGGTCGGTGACGCGCTGCACCTGGTCGACGATGTCGCTCATCGTCGTGCCGGCGGTGCTGACCAGGGTGGCGCCGTTTTCGACGTTCTCGACGCTGGCGCCGATCAGGGTCTTGATCTCGCGTGCAGCCTGGGCCGAGCGCTGGGCCAGCGCCCGCACTTCGCTGGCCACGACCGCGAAGCCGCGACCCTGCTCGCCGGCCCGGGCCGCCTCGACCGCGGCATTCAGCGCCAGGATGTTGGTCTGGAAGGCGATGCCGTCGATGGTGCCGATGATGTCGGCGATCTTCTGCGAGCTGGCCTTGATGGCATCCATGGTCGTGACGACCTGGGCCACCACGTCGCCCCCCTTGGCGGCCGCGGCGCTGGCCGAGCTGGCCATCTGCGCGGCGCTGCGTGCGGTGTCGGCGTTGTTCTTCACGGTGGCCGTCAGCTGCTCCATCGAGGAGGCCGTCTGCTGCAGGCTGGAGGCCTGCTGCTCCGTGCGCTGGCTGAGGTCGGCATTGCCGGCCGCAATTTCAAGCGACGCCGTCTGCATGGTTTCTGCCGCAAACCGCACTTGCAGCATCGTGCGGCCCAGGTCGGTGTTGACCGTCTGCAGCGCCTTCAGCAGGCGGCCGACTTCATCGTCCGACTGCACGCTGATGACGCGCGACAGGTCACCGCCCGCCACCGCCTGCGCCACGTCCACCGCGATGTTCAGCGGCCGGGTGATGCTGCGCTGGATCTGCCAGGCAATCAGCACGCCCAGCACCAGTGCGGTGATCGACAGGCCGATGATCAGCATCACCGCGCGCTGGTAGGCCTTGTCGGCCTGCTCGTTGCGCACCCGCGAAGCTTCCTGCACGGCTTCCACCACCTGGTCCAGCGCAGCCACGTGGGCCAGCTGGGCCGGGCGGACTTCTTCGCGCACGGTCTCGGCAGCGCCAGGCATGTCGTCGGCCATGGATTTGTCGATGGCTTTTTCCATCGGCGCCTTGGTCGCCTGCAGGGCGGTTGCGGCCTTGTCGAAGGCGGCCTTGGTCGCGGGTTCGGTCAGCATCGCGCCCAGGGTCTGGGCGGTGTGCTCGTACTCGGTGCGGGACTTCTTCATCAGGTCGAATTCCTTCTTCTTGAAGGCCACGTCGTCCTGCATCACCACGTCTCGCAGCGCGATCGCCTGGTAGCGGGCCAGGTCGCGCAGGTTGCTGGCCAGGCGCTCGGGCGCCTCGCCGGTCACTGCTGCCAGGTCGGCCTTGATGGCCGACAGCCTGCTCAGCGAAATCGCGCTGATCACGGTCATCAGTGCCAGCACCGCGGCAAAGCCGAGCGCCAGCCTTGCGCCAACTTTCAAATTCTTGAACATGCGTTCCTCCAATGCGGCCCGGTGTCCGGGCACGCACGGTTGATTCCAGCGAAATTACTTGGCGGTCACACCGGCTTGCAACACGCCAATCGCCTTGCCGCCATCCATCACCGGTGCGGCAACGTGCACGCTGGGGATCTGGGTGGAGGTGTCGGGCTTGATCTCATTGGCGGACCAGACCTGGCCCTTGATCGGGTTGGCAAACACCGGTCGGCTGGCGTTGTTGTAGATCAGCGGTCGGATGCTGGCGCCGATCAGGTTGCCCTTCTGGTCGCGCAGCACCAGCTTGTTGACCGTGTCGTCCTCGGTTTCCCACTTGGCGATCTGCACGCTGACCTTGCTGGCCAGCATGCTCTTGACCGCCGGGTCGGCGTCCGTCAGGTCAACCCACTTGCCGTTGGTCATGCCGCCGCCGTCATGGCCATTGGCCTCGCGCACGGCGGCCACCACGGTGGGATTGGCGGCCAGTTCGGCCAGCCGCTTCTTGGCCTTCTCGACCTTGGCCTGCACCTCGGCGGGCAGCTCGTTGCCGAAAGCCGGCAGCGCGCTGGCCAAAGTGAGGCTGGAGATTGCCACGAGCGTGGCAAGGCATTGCTTGCGGTTCATCCTGATTTCCTCTGTCGGAGCATTTGGTGAGGGGGGTGGATCCGACGCGGCCGACGGCCTTGTCACCGGAATCCACGCGGCTCTCGCATGTATCGGCATGTTGGGCTTTTTCATTGAGGGGCCAAAGCTGGAACAAAGCCGCAAATCCGGCCCAGATCTGTGCTGCCTTGTTCAGCGCTCCTTCGGGTGCTGGGGCCGCGAAACTGCGGGCGGGCGGGCGGGCGCGGCGGGTGTGTCCCGGCAGACAGGGTCGGCGGCCGCGTGCTACAACCGTTGACCCTGAAGCGCCCCCCGGACCTGCCGGGTCCGCGGTGGAAAATGGAAAACGTGGAAAACGTGGAAGACGCGGAAGACGCGCGAGCCAGCCGCCCCCCATGCCCGTGCTGATCAAGGCAG
>NZ_VIDT01000959.1 GCF_006519715.1 Ideonella azotifigens | reverse complement strand
CCGCCAGGACCGGCACCGGCAAGACCGCCACACGCCACCGCGCCACGGCCAAGCCAACGGTCAAGGACAGCGCGGCGCAGGTCGCCCGCGCCGGCTGAACCGACAAGCCCGCCAGCTAGCTTGCCGCCGCAGGCACAACGGCCAACAGGCCGTCGGCTGCCATCAGCTCGCTGAGCGAGGCTTCCTCCAGCGCGTACACGCCTCGCGCGGCCCGCCACACGAGCGACTTCTCCTGCAGCGCCAGCAAGGCCTGCTGCACACCGGGAACGTCTGCCTTGGCGTCTGCGGGCTGTCCTGTCGCTTGCAGCACGGCCTGGTAGGCGCCAATCGTGTTGGCCTCGAACGGCGCGTAGTCGGTGCCGCGCGCAGCCAGCACCCGCAGCACGGCCGATTGCAGCGGCGTCAGGCTGTGCACCACGCGCAGCAGTTCATGGCTGCTGGCCTCGATCTGCGCCTCCACGGCCTGGGTGAACTGTGCGGACACGTCTGCGGGCTGGAGATCAAAAGCAAAACGCAGCGTGTCTGCGGCTGCGCCCAGCAATTCCGGGCGGAAGGATGCCCGGCTGAACAATTCCAGCACTTTGGCAGCGTCGAGCTCGGCGGGCAGATCGGTACGTTCGCAGAACCACTGCACGTAGTCGGCACCGAGTGCCGGAAAGTTCACCAGTGGCGCGCCAAAGAAGGCCTGGTCACGGCTGTTGCGCAGCATGGCCAGCTTGTCTCGATTGGAACCAGTGGCCACGATGCGAAGACCGTGATGCCGGCTGCTGTTGAGTTCGTCGCGGGCCGCCTTGAGCGCGAACAGGGCATCGTTGCCTTTGTCGCTGGTGATGGCGTGCTGCGCCTCATCGATGATCAGCACGATGGTGCGCTTGCTCTCGTCGGACAGGGCCGCAAACGCGGCCGAGAGCGAAACGCCGTCACCCAGGCCGACGCGATCCAGCGAAAAGGAGACCCCGCCCACCGCCACCTTGTCCATGCCAGCGGCCTTGGCCAGTCGCTTGACGACACCGTCATGCTTGGCCAGCTCGGCCCTGACGGCATGCACGATCACATCGCCCGGGTCGGCCTTGCGGTCTTCCCACAGATCCGCATAGACGACCAGTGCACCCTTGGCTTCCAATTGAGGGCGCAGGTCCTCACGAAGGAAGGTGGACTTGCCCGTGCGGCGAGGCGCGGCCAGGAAGAGGCCTGAACTCGATGCCGACGTGGGTGACAAGAACATGACTTTGCCTGCCATGTCCGCGGCCAGTGCCGTACGGTGAAAGATTTCCATTTCGGGCCTCAGCTTTAGAGTCGATTATAGAGCTCTATAGAAAACTATAGGGCTCTACAGCACGTCACACTCCGCGCTGATCCAGGCCTCGAAGGCCTGCAGTGCCGCACTGCGCTTGCGCGAACCCAGCCGCGTGAGCCAGTAGCGGCCGCTGTCGATCTGCACGTCGAACAGGCGAACCAGGCGGCCGTTGCGCAGGTCGCGGATGAACAGGTCCACCGGCAGCAGCGCCACGCCAGCGCCCAGCGCCGCCGCTTCGGCGAGCGCCAGTGAAGCGTCGAACACCATGCCGCGCACGACCGGTGGCTCGACGCCTGCGGCACGGAACCAGGTTTGCCATTCATCGGCCCGGTAGGAACGCAGC
>NZ_VIDT01000958.1 GCF_006519715.1 Ideonella azotifigens | reverse complement strand
CCTGCGTGCTTTCGGCCGGCGTCATCATCGTGCAGGCCTGCGGCGCGCGGGCTTCGTCCAGCGTGCCCAGCGTGGCTTCCATCAGCACGAACTGCAGGCTCTGGCTGCCCGAGGCGCTGCCCAGCAGCGGGCGCATGGCCAGGAACTGCAGCGGGTCCAGCGTGGCCAGCAGGCCCAGCTGCTGATTCAGCAGCGCCTGGATCTCGGCCATGCGGTGCAGCTTGGGCAGTGCGTCGGTAAAAAAGCCGGGGGCTTGCGCATCGGCCTGCAGCACCGCGGCGGCTTCGACCAGCCACTGGCGGAACCACAGCTCGTGGGCCTGGTGCAGCACGATGAAGAAGTGCTCGTCGTGGATGGGCTGCGCGGTGTCCGCGCTCAGCGGCGCCTGCGCGCCCAGCACCTGGTCCAGCCGCAGGTAGCCGGCATAACGCAGGCCGGCATGCAGCCCGGCCTGCGCTGCGCCACCCCTGCCCAGCGGGCAGGCCTCAGCAGTCATACGAGAACTCGGTCAGCGACTGCTGGCGCAGCTGCTGGCGCTGCACCTTGCCGGCCACGTTGCGCGGCAGCTCGGCAATGAACTCGACCTCGTCCAGGTGCTTGTGCGGGAAGTCGGGCCAGCGCTGGCGGGTGTGCTCGATCAGCGTGGCGACCAGCGCTTCGGAGACGGGTGTGTTCGGCGTGGTGACCACAAAGGCCTTCAGCCCGATCACGCCGGCCGGCGTGCGGCTGCCGACGACCGCGACCTCCAGCACCGCGTCCAGCTTCATCAGCGCGTCTTCCACCTCGTAGGGCGAGACCCATTCGCCGCAGCCCTTCTTGACCATGTCGTCGGCCCGGCCAACGTAGGTGTAGGCGCCGTCGCGGCAGGTGAACAGATCGCTGCTGATGTGCCATTCGCCGTCGAAGCTGGCGGCCGAGCGCTCCGGGTCGTTCAGGTAGCCGCTGGCCACGCTGGGGCCGGCAATGCACATGCGGCCCGAGGTACCTTCGCTGACGGGCTGGCCATCGTCGCCGATCAGCTTGACGCGGAACTCGGACAGGCAGCGCCCGCAGCTGTCCTCGCGGATGTCGCCCACCGAGTTCGACAGGAAGATGTGGCCGACCTCGGTCGAGCCGAAGCCGTCGATCAAAGGTGCGGCCAGCCGCGCGCGCCAGGCCTGCAGCACAGAGGGCGGCAGCGGCTCGCCGGCCGAGGTGGCAATGCGAACGCTGTCCAGCAGCGCCTCGGCGCCCGGGCTCTTCAGCAGCTCGGCGAGGATGCGCGGCGTGGCCAGGAAGACCGAAGGCCGGTGGCGCTCGATCTGCTCGGCGACCATGGCCGCGGTCGAGCGCAGCGGAAAGACCACCGCCGCCGCACCGGCCACGCCGGCAAACAGCAGCGAGCCGCCGAGCGCATAGCCGAAGGTCAGCTTGGGCACGGCGACGATGAGGTCGTTTTCGTCCATCGCCAGGATGTCGTCGCCAAAAGCCCGCGTGCAGTGCAGGATGTCGCGGTGGCGGCGCGGAATCGCCTTGGGCTTGCCGGTGGTGCCGGAGGTGTAGAGCAGGTAGGCCAGTTGCGCGGGGTGCAGGGCTGGCATGACTGCGGCAGGCGGGCTGGACTCAACAGGTGTGTCCAGGCAAAGCAGTCGCGTGCCGGGCAATGCCAG
>NZ_VIDT01000957.1 GCF_006519715.1 Ideonella azotifigens | reverse complement strand
TGGTCGCGAGGGACAGGCGCTCCGCAGTTCGCGCCTGCGACGGCACAAGCTGCGGCACGAATTGCCGTGCCGGAGAGCCGCTGGATCGGGCAGAGCACGCGGCGTTCCATGGCCTGTCGCGGCGCATGGTGCTGATGGCGATTGCACTGTCCGGCTGCGACCCGAAGCAGCCGAAGACCGACCCCAGCGGCACCGCGAGCACCGCTTCACGGTCGCCCCATGGGTGACCTAGTGGTGGCAGCGCCCTGAAATGCCGGGCCCGCGCGTTCAGCTGGCTTTTGGGACGCCGCCTGGCTGTGCATCGGCCTCGGTCAGTCCCGCTTGTTCGGCCGGTGCAGTGGGTGCCGCTTCGACTTGCTGCTGGCGCGGCGGGTTCGCGGCAGGGCTGCCCATGGTCTCGCCGTCTTCCGTCTGGCGGTGCCGCATGCTGTTGTCGAAACCGTAGCCACCGCCGCCGGTCTGCTGCGGTGCACCAGGCGTGGGGGAGTTGCGTTGGGTCATGCGAAGCTTCCTCGTGTGGATGGCAAATGCCGTGAAGGCTTTGTCTTTGGCAAGGCGCATGCCCCGCAGCAGGTCCTACCGGGCGGGTGAGGCCGGTGCCGGCCAGACGCGGTAGGTCCAGTCCGTCAGCCGCTGCAGGCGTGTGGTCTCGGCGCCCATCTGCGTGGCCTTCCACAGCGCGTACTGCAGGAACTGCTCAGGCGACGCGCGGCCGTAGGCATCGGTGGTCTCGGCGTACTGGCCGTTGCCCATCGCGGCCAGCGGCGTGCGGCCCTTGTCCACGCAGAAGGCGAAGCCTGCTGTGGGTTCGGGCTCGCCCAGCTCGGTGTTGGCGGGGTCGCAGCGGCGCCAGGCCGCGGGGTCGGTGCTGGCATACAAGGTGTTGAACTGCGAGATCGCGCCGTTGAGCAGCTTCAGCGAAAGGCCGGGCTGGTAGCGGTCCAGCGGCGCGTAGGGCGAGCCGGCGGTGCCCATGGTGGCGGTGGCGCGGTCCATGAAGTTGCTGGGCGCCAGGTGCTTCATGGCCTGGGCCCGGCTGTAGCGGCCGCGGTTGTTGATCAGGCTGCCGGTGTCGCTGGCCACGTAGAGCGGGATCGCGTTGTTGACGAACTGCGCGCTCTTGATGCGGGCCTGCAGCAGGCGCACGGTGCTGGCGTTGCCGAGTTCCTGCTGCGCTGGTGTGGCGCCGCCCAGCGTGCCGGTCAGCAGCTCGTCGAAGCCGGTCAGGTAGGGCCAGTCCATCGAGAAGTTCACCCAGTCGCTTTGCGCGCCGGGGTTGATGGACATCTGCATCTGGTACCAGGCGTTGGTGCGGTAGTAGGAGCCGATCACGTTATGGGTTTCCCAGGCGTGGATCAGGTCGCGCGTGACCTTGCCGGTGGCGTCGGTGTCGGCCTGGTAGAGCATGTGCGGCGCCAGGAAAAACACGCTCACGGTGTTGAACGGCCAGCCGCGCACCTCGCCGCGGCCCTTCCAGGTGTTGGCGTTGGCGTCGTAGTCGCCAATGAACCACTTCTGCTTGCCTTCCAGCCCGTAGCCGGTGGCCCAGTGCCACTGCTGCACGGCATTCCACTGCAGCAGGCTCATCATGGCGCGTTCGATGAAGGCGTTGGTCGTGGCCGCTTCGGGTTCGCTCGCGGTGGTGGCGCTGGC
>NZ_VIDT01000956.1 GCF_006519715.1 Ideonella azotifigens | reverse complement strand
GACCGCGATGACCCAGGACCCGGCCCGCCAGGCTGCGCCGCCGGTGCTGCCGCCCATCGGCCGGCTGATCCAGCCCGACGAGATTGCCGCACTGGTGCTGTTCCTGCTGTCGCCCGCCGCCGCCGCCATCACCGGCCAGGACATTGCCATCTGCGGCGGGGCCTCGCTGCCCCGCTGAACCGTTTGAAACAAGGACTGAAAACGCCATGAAGATCATCGACATCCGCGAAGAAACCAAGCCCATCAAGTCGAACATCCGCAACGCCTACATCGACTTCTCGAAGATGACGCTGAGCCTGGTGGCCGTGGTCACCGATGTCATCCGCGATGGCAAGCCAGTCATTGGCTACGGCTTCAACAGCAATGGCCGCTACGGCCAGGGTGCGCTGATCCGCGAGCGCTTTCGCCCACGCTTGCTGGAGGCCGAGCCCGCGAGCCTGCTCGACGTTACGGGCGAGAACCTGGACCCGCACAAGGTCTGGGCCACGATGATGAGCAACGAAAAGCCAGGTGGCCACGGCGAGCGTTCGGTGGCCGTGGGCACCATCGACATGGCCGTGTGGGACGCCGTGGCCAAGATCGAAGGCAAGCCGCTCTACCAGCTGCTGGCCGAGCGCCATGGCAACGGCCAGGCCAACCGCAAGGTGTTCGTCTACGCAGCCGGCGGCTACTACTGGCCCGGCCAGGGCCTGGAAGGGCTGAAGCGCGAGATGCAAAGCTACCTGGACCGCGGCTATTCGGTGGTCAAGAAGAAGATTGGCGGCGCCTCGCTCAAGGAAGACATGGCGCGCATCGAGACCGTGCTCACGCTGCTGGGCCCAGGCCAGCAACTGGCGGTGGATGCCAACGGCCGCTTCGACATCAAGACCGCCGTCGAGTACGCCAAGGCGCTGTCGCAGTACGACCTGTTCTGGTACGAGGAAGCCGGGGACCCGCTGGACTACGCGCTGCAGGCGGAACTGGCCCAGCACTACGCCAAGCCCATGGCCACCGGCGAGAACCTGTTTTCGATGCAGGACGCGCGCAACCTCATCCGCTACGGCGGCATGCGGCCCGACCGCGACTGGCTGCAGTTCGACTGCGCGCTGAGCTACGGCTGCGTCGAATACCTGCGCACGCTGGACATGCTCAAGGAGAACGGCTGGTCGCCCGCGCGCTGCGTGCCGCACGGCGGGCACCAGATGTCGCTGGCGATCGCCGCCGGCCTGGGCCTGGGCGGCAACGAAAGCTACCCCGACCTGTTCCAGCCCTACGGCGGCTTCCCCGACGGCGTGAAGGTGGACAACGGCTACGTCACGCTGCCCGAGCTGCCCGGCATCGGCTTCGAAGGCAAGGCCGATCTGTACGCGGAGATGAAGGCGTTGGCCGGCTGATGGCTGACAACTGGGACAATGGGTGTTGCCGGCCGCGAGCGCGGGCCGGTCCCGTTTCTGTTCCAAGGTTCTCCCCATGTCCGTCAACTGGTTCCCCGGCCACATGCATGCCACGCGCAAGGCCATCATCGAGCGCATGAAGCTGGGGGTGGACGTGGTGATCGAGCTGCTGGATGCGCGGCTGCCCGGCTCCAGCGAGAACCCGCTGCTGGCCGAGCTGACTGGGGCCAAGCCGGCGCTGAAGGTGCTGAACAAGCAGGACATGGCCGACCCCGCGCGCACGGTG
>NZ_VIDT01000955.1 GCF_006519715.1 Ideonella azotifigens | reverse complement strand
GCGTCCACGCCCAGCCACACCAGCGCCAGCGTCAGGCCCAGCAGGACCAGGTTGGGCATCAGCGTGCCGAGCAGCACCTGCCGGGTCTGCGCCTGGCGGCGCTCGGTGGTTTCGGCCACCACCACCATCACCGGCCCCAGCGCCGAAGGGTGAGGAAAGCTGATCACCCGCACATCGTGGTGGTCCCAGCGCCGGTCGGTGTAGCGTGGCTGGTCGCGCTCGTCGCGTTCCACCAGCGCCGCCTGCGCCGGGTCCCCGCTGATCACGCCACCGTGCTCGTCCAGCACCAGCGCATACAGCCTGTCCTGGCCGTCAACCCGCTGCATCGCCTGCACGGTGCGGCTCAGGTGCAGGCCCAGGTCGTCGTCCCGGGCGTCGTCGGCATCCACGTCCAGCCGTGTGGCCAGCGCGATCGCCACGCGGCGCAGTGCCAGGTCCTGGTTGTCGCGCGCCCGGTTCAGGGCGCTTCGATAGTCATATGCCGCGCTGAGCACCAGCACCACCAGCAGCGGCCACCACAGCAGCCTCAGCAGGCGGCCGCGCAGGCTGCGCGGAGAGGCGGGCCGCAGATTCATTCGGTGTCCATGCGGTAGCCCACGCCACGCACGGTGCGGATCGAGACGCCGCTGCCGGCCAGCTTGTTGCGAACGCGCGAGACGTAGATCTCGACCGCGTTGTCGGTGATCTCCTTGTCCCAGCAACTCAGGCTGTCGGCCAGCTTGCGCTTGGGCAACACCCGCGGCATGGCCAGCATCAGCGCCAGCAGCAGGTCCCACTCGCGGCCGGTCAAGGCCAGCGGTGCATCGGCCAGCGTGGCCTCGTGGGTGGCAATGTCCAGCAGCAGCGGCCCGGCGGCCACCCGCGAGCTGGCGGCGGACTGGCTGCGGCGGATCAGCGCCTGCACGCGGGCCAGCAACTCGGGCAGCAGGAAGGGCTTGATCAGGTAGTCGTCGGCCCCATCGTTCAGGCCGCGCACCCGGTCTTCCAGGCCGTCGCGCGCGGTCAGCATCAGGATGGGCACCTTGTTGCCGCTGGCGCGCACCCGGCGCAGCAAGGCCAGGCCGTCCATGCCCGGCAGCCCGATGTCGAGGATGACCAGGTCGTGCACGCCGTGGGCCAGCGCGTCGAGCGCGGGCTCTGCCGCTTCCAGGTGGTCCATCTCCATGCCGGCCTGGCCCAAGGCCTCGCGCAGGCCCGCGGGCAGCAGTTCGTCGTCTTCCACCAGCAAGATGCGCATGCCCGGCATCCTATTCCTCCGGCCGCAGGCGCCGCCTTGGCCTGGGTTAACCTGCCGCGCATGTTCCTGAAGTTACCTGTGCGCGCGCTGGCGTACGCCAGCCTGGCGTCCAGCATGGTCCTGGTGGGCAGCTATGTGGGCCTGTCGAAATCCCTGGTCGCCGTCTTTCCCGTGTTCCTGCTGGCCTGGCTTCGCTTTGGCATTGCCGCCGTGGCCATGGCCGGTTGGGTGCGGCGCCCGCACGCCGAGCAGCGGCTGAGCCGGGGCGACCGCAAGCTGCTGTTCTTCGAGAGCTTCCTGGGCAACTTCCTGTTTTCGATCTGCATGCTGTTCGGCGTGCAGGCCACCTCGGCGGTGGCGGCCGGCGTGGTGATGGCGGGCATCCCGGCAGCGGTGGCGCTGCTGTCGCGCTTCTGGCTGGGCG
>NZ_VIDT01000954.1 GCF_006519715.1 Ideonella azotifigens | reverse complement strand
TGGCGCAAGCGGCGAGTGGTTGGCGGGGATTCAGCGGGTGTTCGGGCTTCATTTCCGGGAATTCCCTTCCGATGAAAGCTCATTCAATGGCGACAGCAGATTTGGCCTTCGCCCCGTCGTGCCCAAGCTTGTGTCCGGTCGTCAGGACGCACCCCGCCACCCCGGCACTCCAACGCAAAGATCAGGCCCATGCGAATCAACCATCCCGTCACCCAGAAGGAATACCCATTTCCCGATGGCGAAACCCTGGTCTCCTGCACCGATTTGCAAGGGCGCATCCTCTACTGCAATGCCGCGTTCATCACCGTCAGCGGCTTCACGCGTGAAGCCCTGCTGGGACAGCCGCACAACCTGATCCGCCACCCGGACATGCCCGCCGAGGCCTTCCGCGACATGTGGGCCACGCTGAAAAGCGGCCTGCCCTGGTCGGCCATGGTCAAGAACCGGCGCCTCAACGGCGACCACTACTGGGTGATGGCCAACGTCACGCCGCTGCTGGACGACAAGGGCCAGCCCAGTGGCTACATGTCGGTGCGCACCCAGCCCAGCCGGCAGGAAATCGAAGCCGCCGAGGCCTTGTACCTGCGCATGCGCGACGACGCCCGCGCGGCCAAGCCGCAGCTCAGGCTGGAAAGAGGCCAGTTGCACGACCTGCGGCCACTGCCTCGCCTGATGCGCCTGCTGCACCCCAGCCTGGCGGGCCGGATGTGGCTGATCTGCGCGGCCATGGGCGCCTGGTGCCTGCTGGCCGGCGAGCTCGGCCAGCGCGTGGGCAGCTGGGGCGCCGTCGCGATGGTCCTGCCGGCCGTCGCGCTCAGCGGCTGGCTGCTGCGCCGCATGACGCTGGAACCACTGGAACGCCTGCTCGGCCATGCCAACCGCATGGCCAGCTGCGACCTGACCCAGGCCTTCACCAGCAACCGCGCGGACGAGATCGGCACCTTCACCCGCGCCCTGTCACAGCTCAACGTGAACCTGATGTCGGTCGTGCGGGACGCCCGCAACGGCGTGATGCAGATCCGCCAGGACATGGCGGTGATCGCCGAAGGCAACCAGAACCTGTCCTCGCGCACCGAAGCCCAGGCCAGCAGCCTGGAAGAGACAGCCTCGTCGATGGAAGAAATCACCAGCACGCTGCGCCAGAGCACCGACATGGCCGCCCAGGCCACGCAGCAGGCCGGCAGCGCGCGTGCAGTGGCGGAGGAAAGCCGCCACGCGGTGCAGGCCCTGGCCAGCACCATGCACGGCATCAGCGAAGCCTCGGGCAAGATCAGCGAGATCATCCAGGTCATCGACAGCATTGCCTTCCAGACCAACATCCTGGCGCTGAATGCCGCCGTCGAGGCTGCGCGCGCTGGCGAACAGGGCCGCGGCTTCGCGGTGGTGGCGGGCGAGGTGCGGGCCCTGGCGCAGCGCAGTGCTTCGGCAGCGCGCGAGATCCGCGGGCTGATCCAGGCCTCGGTCGAGCAGGTCGCCGCCGGCAGCCAGCAGACCGACAACGCCCGCGCCGCGATGGACAAGGCGCAGGCGGCGGTCGACAAGGTGCACCACTTCATCGAGCAGATCAGCCACGGCATGAGCGAGCAGATGCTGGGCGTCGGCCAGATCAACCAGGCCGTTGCCGAGATGGACACGATGACGCAGCAGAATGCTGCGCTGGTC
>NZ_VIDT01000953.1 GCF_006519715.1 Ideonella azotifigens | reverse complement strand
CTGCCGGCCGACACCGCTGAAGCGATGGTGCACATCTACGACGGTGGCGGCGTCAAAGCCGTCGGCCCGGCCTTGCTGATCCGCAAGAACATTGCCGACACCGTCTCGCTCAGCGGCACCTACTACGTGGACCTCGTGAGCAACGCCTCGATCGACGTGGTCACCACCGCCAGCGCCTACCACGAGATGCGCAACGAGCTCTCCCTGAGTCTGGCCTATGCCACGCGCGACAGCCTGATCACGCTCGGCGGCTCGCACAGCCAGGAGCCGGACTACGTCGCCAACAGCTTCTCGGTCGACGTGTCGCAGGAGATCCTCAGCGGCCTGAGCACCATCTCGCTGGGCTTCACGCGCGGGCAGGACCAGGTCGGCATGCACGACAACCCGAGCTTCTCCGACAGCGCCAGCCACTGGCAGTACCGCGTCGGCGGCAGCCTGATCCTCAGCCCGCGCTGGGTCGCCAGCGCCAACCTCGAAGCCATTGCCGATGACGGCTACCTCGGCAGCCCCTACCGGCTGGCGCGTGTCTTCGGCTCCTTCATCCACGAGAACAACCCGCGCACCCGCTCCGGCCGGGCGGTCAAGTTCCGCGTGATTGGCGACGTGGGCGAGGCCGGTGCCCGCAGCGCCGTGCATGCCGAATACAGGTACTTCTGGGACAACTGGGCGATCCGCGCCAACACACTGGAGGCTGGCTACACCCGCTACCTGGGCGATGCTTTCCTGATCGATGGCTTCGGCCGCTACAACCACCAGACCAAGGCCTTGTTCTACAGCGACAACGCGCCCACCGAAACCACCTACTTCAGCCGCAACCGCCAGCTCGGCACCTTCAACAGCATGTCGCTGGGTGCGCACCTGAGCTGGAACGCGGCCAACGTGCCAGGCAAGTACGACGTCAAGCTGCACGGCTCCTGGGAAATCGTGCGCTTCGACTACCAGGACTTCACCGACATCCGCACCGGCAAGCCCTACGCCTTCACCGGCCATGTGGTGCAGCTCTACATGACCGCGAGCTTCTGATGATGCCCATGACCTTCCCCCAAGCGCTGCGCAAGGCATTGGCTGCCGCCGGCTGCCTGCTGGCCCTGGCCGCACCTCTCACCAGCTGGTCGCAAGCCACCGCGCCCGAGGCGGCGGCTTCTGCTCCTGCTGTGGACCCTGCTGCAGCCGCTGTGCCCGCGACCGCTGCATCCGCCCCGTCCGACCCGGTGGCGCTGGACGCGCGCGTCGAAAGCCTGAAGTCCGACGTGATCCAGCTCAACCGCGACCTGCTGCTGCTCGAAGAGGAACTGCTGTTCCCGGCCAGCACGCAGGTGGCCGTGTTCGTCTCCAGCGACGTCGGCGACCTGTTCCTGCTGGACTCGGTGCAGGTGCTGCTGGACGGCAAGGAAGTCGGCAACCACCTCTACACCGAGCGCGAGCTGGTGGCGCTGCGGCGCGGTGGCGTGCAACGCCTCTATCTGGGCAACCTGCGCAGCGGCGAGCACACGCTGGTGGCCATCTTCGTCGGCAAGGGCCCGCACGAACGCGACTACAGGCGCGGCACTACGCTGAAGTTCGAGAAGGGCAGTGAGCCCAAGTACGTCGAGCTGCAGATCAAGGACTCGGCGCGCACGCTGCAGCCGGTGTTCGACGTCAAAGTCTGGCAGTGACGGCGGT
>NZ_VIDT01000952.1 GCF_006519715.1 Ideonella azotifigens | reverse complement strand
CTTCAGCCAGGCCTGGCGGGCGCTGGTGGCGGCCGAGATGATCGGCGCGTCACAAGGCATTGGCTGGATGGTCTCGACCGGCGGGCAGATCGGCAACAGCAGCCAGGTGCTGCTGGGCATCTGCCTGATCGGCCTGATCGCCTGGCTCACCGAGCGGCTGGTCTTCCGCCGCCTCGAAGCGCACTACACCCACTGGCTGGGCCAGTCTTGAGGAACCTGAAATGACACTCGCTTTCAACCCAGCCGATGCCGGCGACTACATCGCCCCGGTGGGCCTGTATGCGCGCAACAAGTCGCTGCCTTTCCTGGGTCGCGTGCAGTGCGAGCGCAGCCAGCTGGTGGCCGGTGAATGGACCGAGCTGACGCTGGTCTACGAAGTGGGCGGCTCGGGCCTGGCGGACGGCGCCTGGCTGAAGCTCGCGTTCAAGTTCTATTCCGATTGGGCGCTGTTCCAGACCAGCGACCCGCGCGGCGCGGACTTCGTCTCGGCCGAATACCAGGCCGGCCCACTGGTGCCGGGGCAGAGCCCGGCCACGGTGCAGCACCTGAAGGTGCGCTTCGACCAGAAGGGCCACGAGCGGCCGTTCCAGAAGGCGGTGCTGATCGACATCGTGGACGGCTACCTCAACCCCGGCGACCGCATCGTGATCCGCCTGGGCGACCGGCGGCATGGCGGGCAGGGCACGCGCGTGCAGAGCTTCGTCGAAGCCGGTTTCCGCTTCCGCATGTTCATCGACCCGCTGGGCAGCTCGAAATTCGCCGAGGTGCCGGGCGACTGCGTGTTCGACATCGTGCCCGGCCCGCCTGCGCACCTGGGCCTGATCGCCCCGCGGCTGATCGGCACCGAGGAGTCGTTCGACGCGGTCGTGCGCCTGGACGACGCCTGGGGCAACACCTGCCGCGAACTGCCGCGCGCCGGCACGCTGAAGCTGCTTGGTCCGGACGGCAGCCAGCAGGAACAACACTTTGCGCTGGCCGATCAAGGCTGGGCGGTCGCGCGTGTGGCGGGCCTGTCGTTGGCGCAACCAGGCGAATGGCGGCTGGAAGCCGCGCTGGACGGCACGCCAGGCCTCAGCACACGCGCATTCGTCAACATCGCCCAGCGCGATGGCCTTCGCCCGCTGTATGCCGACCTGCATGTGCACTCGGACGACACCATCGGCACCAACGACACGCTGTACAACCTGAGCTACGGCCGCGACGTGGCCGGGCTGGACGTGCTGGGCTACACCGCCAACGACTTCAACATCACCGAGAAGCGCTGGGACGCCGCGGTCGAACTGATCCATTCGCTGAACGAGTCCGGCCGTTTCGTCTGCTACCCCGGCACCGAGTGGTGCGGCAACTCGGCTGCGGGCGGTGACCGCAACGTCGTTTTCCTCGGCCACGGCAAGCCGCGCTTCCCGTTCGATGCGCAGGGCCGGCTGGTGCGCAGCTTCGAGTGGAACGAACACACCGCCGGCACGCTGAAGCCCGGCGCCTGGCCGGTGGACGAGCTGTACGCCGCCTATGCCGACGACCCGGACGGCCACCTGATGATCCCGCACGTGGGCGGCCGGCGCTGCAACCTGGACTGGCACCACCCGCAGCTGGAGCGCCTGGTCGAAGTGGGCTCGGCCTGGGGCCAGTTCCACTGGGTCTACGCCGAGGCGCTGGAGCGCGGCTACCG
>NZ_VIDT01000951.1 GCF_006519715.1 Ideonella azotifigens | reverse complement strand
GGCCCGCGCCCAATGGGTGGCGCAAAGCGTGGTGCGCAGCTTCGAGCGGCCGGTGCAGCTGGACGACAGCGTGGTCGACCTGTCGGCCGGCATCGGCATTGCCTGCTTCCCCGAGCATGCCGAGCACGCCGACCAGCTGATGGGCCGGGCGCTGCTGGCAATGACGGAAGCCAAGCGCCGCATGGCCGGCTGCCTGGTGTACGACCCTTCCATCGACGCTGGCAGCGCGCAGACGCTGTCGCTGCTGGGCGAGCTTCGCCATGCGCTGCGCCACGGCGAGCTGCGCCTGTTCCTGCAGCCCAAGCTGCGGCTGGCCGACGGCAGCCTGATCGGTGCCGAGGCGTTGGTGCGCTGGCAGCACCCCACGCGCGGCCTGGTGCCGCCGAACCAGTTCATCCCGTTTGCCGAGGAAACCGGCTTCATCCACGAGCTCACGCTGTGGGTGGTCGACGAGGCTGCCCGCGTCTGGGCCCAGCACCGCGCGCAGGGCCTGGAATTGCGGCTGTCGGTCAACCTTTCGGCGCACGACCTGATGAAGGCCGACCTGGTCGCCCGCATCGACGCCCGCCTGCGCCACCACGACGTGCCGCCTTCGGCGCTGTGCCTGGAGATCACCGAAAGCGCGATCGCCTCCGACCCCCAGCGCGCGCTGCAGACGCTGCATGCGCTCAAGACCAGCGGCTACAAGCTCTCCATCGACGACTTCGGCGCCGGCTACACCTCGCTGGGCCAGCTGATCGACCTGCCGGTCAACGAGCTGAAGATCGACATGCTGTTCGTGCGCACCATGGACACCAACGCCGACAAGGCCTCGATGGTGCGTTTCATCATCGGCCTGGCGCACGACTGCCGGCTCACCGTGGTGGCGGAAGGCGTCGAGAACCCGGCCATCCTGGCCCAGCTCAGCGCGCTGGGTTGCGACGAGGCGCAGGGGTATCACATCAGCAAACCGTTGCCGTCGGGCGAACTGGTGGACTGGGTGCGCGGCCGCTGGCCTGGGCTGGTTTCACCGCCGGCCACGGCGCCCGTCGAGGACCTGGGTGCCGACGCGGCCCCCAAGCTGCCCAAAGCCTGGCGCAACAGCGCCAACGACACGCCGGTGCCGGCCGAACACAGCGCCTGAGCGGGCGACGCATCAGGGCAGCGCTGCCAGCCCTTGCGCGGCGATTGCCGTGGCATTGCGCGCCAGCGCCTGGGCTGCCGTGTCCACCAGCGGCGGCAACTCACTCGCCTGCAGCAGCAGCCGTGTCAGCACGCCCGCCTGCGGCGCCAGCGGCCCGAGAAACCGAGCCTGCCCCTGCCACACCAGCAGCACGGTCGGAAAGGTCTCGATGTCCAGCGCCGCCTCCGCACCGCCGGCTGCCAGCACGTCCGCATGGTCCTCCACGTCCAGCCAGCCAAACCGCCAGCCGGGATGTTGCGCGGCGAGGGCCTGCATCACCGGCAGGTAGGCGTCGCAGGTGCGGCACCAGGCGGCGCAGAGGCACAGGACGAGGGGCGGGCTGGCGTCAGGGTTCGCGAGGGGCTTCATCTGTCAGGCGTGTCCGGCGGGTGACCCGCATCGTGGGTCCCGGATTCTGACGTTCAGCTGCGCAACCTCAGGCCGCCATGGGATTCAGCGCGCGCGCCAACATCATCACCGCCACCAGGGCACTGACCACCGCGAACACCCG
>NZ_VIDT01000950.1 GCF_006519715.1 Ideonella azotifigens | reverse complement strand
GCGCGCCTGCGAGTTCTTCTGCAGCAGCCTGCGGGTCTACAAACCCTACGCGCGTGAGACGACTGGGCCAGCTTCTGACACCACTGCAGCGCGAGGCGGCAACGCCGGCCTTTGCCACTTCATTGCCTTGAACCCAAGAAACACCGGAGCCTACCCACCATGATGACCTGGATGCGGAACTTCAAGATCCGATTGCGCATGCAAGGCGCGATCGGCATCGTGCTGGCCTTGTTCGCACTGGTCGGCGCCACCGGCCTGATCGGCGGCAGCCAGATGGCCGAACTGAACACCTCGTTCATGACCGCCTCCATCCTCGAGATCAAGGATGTTGCGTCGATCCGCGAGCACCTGGGCGCCGTGCGGCTCTACGAGAAGAGCATGGTCATCGACTACGAAAACACGGCTTCGGTGCAGGCCCATGCCGCCAAATGGCGCGAGAGCGTGGCCTCGCTGAACAAGGCGATCAATGCGCTGCTCGAAGGCGAGGAAGATGAAGACAACGCGGTGGCACGCGAGGCGCTGAAGGACGTGGCGGCCTACACCGAGGGCACCAGCCGCGTGATCAAGCAGATCGAGGCCGGCGCGTTCGACAACGCCCGCACGGCCGACAAGATGCTGGGCCGCGCCAAGGAATCGATCGCGTCGGCCGAGACCAAGTTCGAGAAGATCGAGCAGATCATCGACAACGAGGCCTTGAGCACCCAGCGCGAGTTCAACGAGAAGATGCACATGACGCTGATCATGTTCATCGGCGTGCTGGCGGTGGTGGTCATCGTCGTCGTGCCGGCCACGCTGCTGAACTCGGCCTCCATCATCAAGCCGATGATGCATGCCACCGAAATCGCCAACGCGATCGCCGAAGGCGACCTGACGCACCGCATCGACGCCACCGGCAAGGACGAGGCCGGCGAGCTGCTGCGCTCGCTGCAGCACATGCAGCAGTCGCTGGCCGGCCTGGTCGGTGAAGTCCGCAGCACCTCGGGCAGCATCCATGCGGCGGCCAGCGAAGTGGCCTCCGGCAACACCGACCTCAGCGCCCGCACCGAGCAGGCCGCCAGCAGCCTGGAAGAAACCGCCAGCGCCATGGAAGAGCTGACCGGCACCGTGCGCCAGAGCGCCGACTCGGCCAACCATGCCAGCGAGCTGGCTGGCTCGGCCTCCAGCGTCGCCGAGCGCGGCGGCGAGGTCGTGGCCCAGGTGGTGCACACGATGGACGAGATCAACAGCGCCAGCCGCAAGATCGCCGACATCATCAGCGTGATCGACGGCATCGCCTTCCAGACCAACATCCTGGCACTGAACGCCGCCGTGGAAGCCGCCCGCGCAGGTGAGCAAGGCCGCGGCTTCGCGGTCGTGGCCGGTGAAGTGCGCAGCCTGGCTGGCCGCTCGGCCGAAGCCGCGCGCGAGATCAAGCGCCTGATCAATGCCTCGGTCGAGAAGGTCGACACCGGCGCCCGCCTGGTGCAGGACGCCGGCAGCACCATGGGCGACATCGTCAGCTCGGTGCAGCGCGTCACCGCCATCGTGCGCGAGATCAGCACCGCCGCTTCCGAGCAGAGCAAGGGCATCAACCAGGTCAATTCGGCCGTGGTGCAGCTGGACCAGATGACGCAGCAGAACGCCGCGCTGGTCGAGGAAAGCGCCGCTGCCGCAGAGAGCCTGAAGGACCAGGCCAG
>NZ_VIDT01000095.1 GCF_006519715.1 Ideonella azotifigens | reverse complement strand
TGGCCCACAGCAGCCGCCAGCGCCGCGATCACGCGGTCCTGGTCGACCTCGGTAAGATCGGCGCTCATCGGCAGGCTCAGCACGCGCGCAGCCAGCTGTTCGCTGACCGGGCAGGCCGCGGCGAAGCGCTCGTAGGCCGGCTGGCGGTGCAGTGGGCGTGGGTAGTGCACGGCGGTTGGAATGCCGGCGGCTTTCAGCGAGGCCACGACCTCGTCGCGACTGTCCACCATCACGGTGAACTGGCCCCAGACGCAGGTTCGCCCGAAGCGCATCGCCAGCAGGTCCAGGTGCAGGCCCGCCAGCGCTTCACGGTAACGCTGGCCCAGCGCCGCGCGCCGCTGCAGCTCCCACTCGAAGCGCGGCAGCTTGGCCAGCAGCACGGCGCATTGCAGCGTGTCCATGCGGCCGCCCACGCCCAGGCGGGTGTGCGTGTAGCGGGCGCTCTGCCCGTGCACGCGGATCTCGCGCGCGGCCTGGGCCAGCGCGTCGTCGTTGGTGAACAGCGCGCCACCATCGCCATAGCAGCCCAGCGGCTTGCTGGGGAAGAAGCTGGTCGCACCCCAGGTGGACAGGCCGCAGGACTGGTGGCCGCCGAAGGTCGCGCCCAGGCTTTGCGCGGCGTCTTCGATCACCGAAAGGCCATGCTTGTTGGCGACGGCCTGGATCGCCGCCATGTCGGCCACCTGGCCGTAGAGGCTGACGGGCATCAGCGCGCGGGTGCGCAGCGTGATGGCCGCCTCGATGCGTGCTGCGTCGATCAGCCCGGTGTCCGGCTCCACATCCACGAACACCGGCACGCCGCCCAGCAACACGATGACCTCGGCCGTCGCGGCAAAGGTGAACGGCGTGGTGACGACCTCGTCGCCGGGCTTCAGATCCAGCGTCATCAGCGCGATCAGCAGCGCCTCGGTGCCACTGGCCACCGTGATGCAATGGCGCACCCCCGTGCGCGCCGCGAGTGCCGTTTCCAGCTCGGCCACCTCGGGGCCCATGATGTACTGGCCATGGTCCAGCACACGCTGCATGCGGGCGTTGATCTCGGTTTTCAGCGCCGCATACTGGGCCTGCAGGTCGGTGAATTGCATGGGCGGATTGTCGGACAAGCCAAGGCCCGCGATGATGCGACCCTTTTCAACGCAGCTCGCGCACCGCCTCGCCCCGTGTCCACCCACCTGAAGCTCTCGATCGGGCAGCGCCTGTTCGCGTCCATCCTGGCCGCCTTCCTCGTGGTGGGCGCTGCAGGGGTGGGTCTGGTGCGCTGGAGCCTGTCGGGCGGGGCCCAAGCGTCGTCTGCGCCAGACCGGGCTGCATTGGACCTGCTGGCACGCACATTGGCCGAACGTTTCAGCCAGCACCGCGACTGGTCCTTCCTGCCAGCCGACGCGGCCCAGCGCCAGGCCTGGCTGCGCGACACGCTGGCCCCCGCCACGCTCGGTGAGCGCCTGGGCCTGCTGAATGCGCAGCGGCAACTGCTGGCCGGTGTGAAGGCGCATCGCGGCCTGATCGTCGTCGCGTCCATCGACACCATCGAGCGCCCCGTCATGGTCGATGGCGCCAAGGTCGGCTCGCTGCTGCTGGCCCGCGCCGAGAACCCGGCCGACAACCTGGCGGTCGCCTTCCTGGTCCAGCAGCAGCGCCCGCTGGCCGTGCTCGGGGGCATCAGCCTTTTGCTGGCAGCGCTTGCAGCTGCTGCGCTGGCGGCCAATTTCCGACGGCCGGTGCGGCAACTGGTCGACGGCGCACGACAGCTGGGCGCCGGACATTTCGATGCGCGGCTGGTCGACAGCCGCCAGGACGAGCTGGGCGAGCTCGCACGCAGCTTCAACCAACTCGCCGCGCAGCTGGCGGCGGCCGAGGACAGCCGCCGCCAGTGGGTGGCCAACACTTCGCACGAGCTGCGCACGCCGCTGGCCGTCTTGCGCAGCCAGCTGGAGGCACTGCAGGACGGCGTGCGCCACGCGACCCCCGAGCACCTGGCGCTGATGCACCGACAGGTGCTGGCACTGGCCCGGCTGGTCGACGAGTTGCATGATCTGGCCAGGGCAGACGTCGGTCGGCTGGCCAACGCACCTGTGCCGATGGATGCCTGGCCGCTGGCCGTCGAAGTCCTGCGAGCCTTTGCACCGCGGTTCTCGGAAGCTGGCCTGCAGTCACGCGCAGGCATGGCACCCGCAGCCAGCAGAGTCCGCTGCGATCCGGAGCGACTGCGCCAGGTGCTGGGCAATCTGCTGGAAAATTGCGTGCGCTACACCGAGCGCGGGGGCAGCATCGAGGTCCACGGCCAGGTGCAGGACCAGGCCTTGCAACTGGACATCGACGACAGCGCGCCCGACGTGCCGGCAGCCGAGCTGCCGCGGCTGGGCGAGCGTTTTTTCCGGGTCGAAGCCTCGCGTGACCGGCGCACCGGCGGCGCAGGACTGGGGCTGGCGCTGAGCCGGCAGATCATTGAAGCCAATGGCGGCCGGCTACTGTTCAGCTCGTCGCCCTTGGGCGGATTGCGGGCCCGCATTGTGTTGCCGCTGGAGAGTTGTTGAATGGCGAGCATCCTCGTCGCGGAAGACGAAGCGGACCTGGCGGCCATCGTGGCCGACTACATCACCGCCGCAGGCCACCAGGCCCAGGTGCTGACCGATGGCCGCGAGGCCTGGGCCCGCGTGCAGCAGCAGATGCCGGACCTGATCGTGCTGGACCTGATGCTGCCCGGCATGGACGGCCTGTCGCTGTGCAAGGCGGTGCGCGAACGCTCGGACGTGCCCATCATCATGGTCACCGCGCGTGTCGAGGAGATCGACCGGCTGCATGGGCTGGACGTGGGCGCCGACGACTACCTCTGCAAGCCCTTCAGTCCGCGCGAATTGGTGGCGCGCATCAAGGCCGTGCTGCGGCGCAGGCTGCCCGTGACGGCAGCGCCGGAGCCGGAGCCGGCCTGGATCGTCAGCGACGAGACCCGCAGCGTGACGATCCGCTCGCAGTCGCTGCAGCTCACACCCACCGAATACGCCTTGTTCGCGGCGATGGCGCGGCGGCCGGGCGCCATCTGGTCGCGTGCGCAGTTGCTGGACCTGATCCGCGGAGACGCGCTGGACGTGACCGACCGCGCCATCGACAGCCACGTGAAGAACCTGCGCCGAAAGATCGCCGTGCACTGGCCCGAGGCCGACGTGGTGCAGTCGGTCTACGGGCTGGGTTACCGGGTCGAACTGCCAGCGCCGCCTGCCGCACTGCCCGCGCCCTCATCTCCATAGTTTCTCCACACTCGGCCGCGAAGCTCCTGTTGTCGACCGCCATCACGCGGTCTCAACTGGAGCAGCGCAATGCAATCGAGGACCAAGAAGTTGACGGCCGCAGTCGCGGTATTGCTGGCCGCGGCCGGCGCCGGCCTGGCCTGGCAGCAGGGCATGGCCCAAACCGGACCGCCGCAAAAAGACATGCGACTGGACGCGACGATGCGGCAGGACGTCGTCACGCAGCTGAGCGCACAGATGCAGCGTCACTATGTGGACGAGGCCAAGGCGAAGCAGCTGGCGCAGGCGCTGCAGGCACGCCTGCAGCAAGGCGATTTCGACCGCATCACCAGCGCCCAAAAGCTGGCCGAAACCTTGACCGAGGCCATGCAGCAACAACTGCACGACAAGCACCTGGAGGTGCGCTACTTCGAGAAGGCCATTTCCGAAGACACGGGCCAGGACCAGACGCAGGAAGACCAGGCCAGGGACCTCGTCGAATGGCAGCGCTTCAACTTCGGCTTTGCCGGCTTGAGCCGGCTGCGCGGCAACATCGGCTACCTGGACCTGCGCCAGTTCGGCCGGCCGGAATTCGTCGCCGGCCGGATCGATGCCGCGATGACGCTGCTGGCCGACACGCAGGCGCTGATCATCGACTTGCGCCACAACGAAGGCGGCGACCCGGACAGCGTGATGCTGCTGGCCAGCTACCTGTTCGACCAGCCCACGCACCTGAACGACATCGTCTGGCCGCGGGACAACCACCGCACCGATGCGCGCTGGACCACCGCGCAGGTGCCCGGCAAGCGCTACGGCCAGTCGCGCCCGGTCTACCTGCTGACCAGCGAGGACACCTTCTCGGCCGGCGAGGATTTCGCGATGGCGCTGAAGGACACCGGCCGCGCGACGCTGGTCGGCGAAGTGACCGGTGGTGGCGCCCACCCTGGCGACCGGCGCCGGCTGACCGCGCACTTCATGATGAACGTGCCGGCCGGACTCAGCGTGAGCCCGGTCACGCACACCGACTGGGAAGGTGTGGGCGTGAAGCCGGACATTGAGGTCTCTGAAAAGAAGGCGCTGGACGTGGCCCAGGTCGAGATCCTGAAGCGGCTGATCGCCGCCGAGAAAGACGCAGACTGGCAGCAGCGGCTCAAGCGCCGGCTGGCCGAGTTGGACTGATCAGCCGCCTTCGACCAGCGCCAACGCACCGCCCACCAGCCGGTAGCGCTCGCCGCTGGCCGGGCATACGGCCTCGGCGCCATCCACCGCGCGCACTGGCAGCGCCAGCTTCTCGCCATGGCGGCTGATCCAGCCGGTCTGCTTGGCCGGCACGCCGGTCACCAGTGCAAACGCCGGTACGTCCTTGGTGACAACCGCACCAGCGCCGACAAAGGCGAATTCACCCACCGTCACGCCACAGACCAGCGTGCTGTTCGCGCCCAGCGAGGTGCCGCGCCTGACGAGGGTGCGCCGGTACTCGGCCTTGCGCGGCACCGCGGCGCGCGGGTTGAAGACGTTGGTGAAAACCACGCTGGGGCCGACGAACACATCGTCTTCCAGCGTCACCGCGTCATAGACCGACACGTTGTTCTGGACCTTCACGCCGTGGCCGATGCTCACGTCGTTGGCCACGAACACGTTCTGGCCCAGCGAGCAGTTCTCGCCAATGCGCGCACCAGCGCAGACGTGACTGAAGTGCCAGACCTTGGTGCCGGCACCGATGGTGGCGCCGTCGTCCACGATGGCGCTGGGGTGGTGCCAGGCAGCGTCACTCATGGTCGGAGATCGGTCACGACCAATGACTTGCCTGTCGATAGAAGAGGCCCATTCACTTCTTCTCCTCCCATTTCGCACCGAGCATGGCATCAAGCGTGGTGCTCACTGGCGTCTCAAACGCCCCGGCCTGTCCAGCGAGATATGCCTTCTTCCAGGTGTCGTAGCCTTCCTGAAAATCCGGCAAGGAGGAAAGCTTGCGAAGCTGCTTGACGACACTGCCTTGCAGCGCCAAATCCTTGAACGGCAAATGCGGGATATCGGTCACGACGTTTCCTTTGACAGGATTCGTCATGTGAATTCCGTCGACTCGAATGTGAACGACCCGGCCCAGATCGTTGTACTGCTCAACCTTCAGAACGGTGAGGGTTGAAGAGGCTTCGCCGGCTCGTGTCTTGTATGTCCAAACCTGACCTGCCTGCAGGTCCGCTGCATTTGAAAGAAGAGGGAACATGGCGGCAAGGAGCAATGTGATCAGGCAACGCATGAAGAATCCAACTCAATCCTTGTGCAGGAACGGATGCGCATCCGCGCCCAGCGCGGCCGGGCTCGCCGTGCGGATCGCCGCCACCGTCTCGATGCAATGCCGCGCATCGGCCAGCCCGTAGCCGCGGCCGGCGAGGATCTCGCGGTAGCTCACGGTGTGCAGGTCGGTGAAGCCTTCGGAGAATTCGAGCTGCTCGCCGGAGATGTCGATGTTGCGGAAGGTGGTCTTCTTGCCCTGGACTTCTAACGGCAGGTCGTTCGAGTCAATCGACAGGAACCAGCGCACCCGCGCCCGTTCGTACTCCAGGAAGCCAGCGGCGCGAGCGTCCTCGTTCAGGTGCACCGTGCTCTGCTGCAGGTTGCCGAAGATGAAGTGCAGCATGTCGAAGAAGTGCACGCCGATGTTGGTCGCCACGCCGAAGCTCCTGCGCGGGTCGCCCTTCCAGCTCTGCGCGTACCACTTGCCGCGCGAGGTGATGTAGGTGAGCTCGACGTCGAACTTGGTGTCCTTGGGGGCAGCGGCGACCTTGTCGCGCAGCTTCAGGATCGCGTCGTGGTGGCGCAGCTGCAGGATGTTGAAGACACGCTTGCCGGTCTCGGCCTCGACACGCTCCAGCTCATCCAGCAGCGCCACGGTAGGCACCAGCGGCTTTTCGCAGATCACGTCGGCACCCAGGCGCAGGCCGGCGGCGATGTGCGGATGGTGCAGGTGGTTGGGGCTGCAGACGGCCACAAAGTCCAGCGCCTCAGCCGGCGTGCGCTTGCGCTGGTTCGCATGTTCCAGGAAACACTCGAACTCGGTGAAGAACTCGGCCTGCGGGTGCAGGCTGTCGATGATGCCGACCGAGTCGTTGATGTCGTAGGCCACGGCCAGCGTCTGGTCCAGGTCCTTGATGGCCCGCATGTGGCGCGGCGCGATGTAGCCGGCGGCGCCGATCAGGGCGAAGTTTTTCTGGGTCATGGCAAGAGGTTGAGAGTTTCTCGGACGTGTCCGAGCGGTGCGCCAGAACGTGTCCGATCAAGGCGCAAAGCACAGCCATAGCTCGCGCTATGGCGAGCATTTGCAACGCCGAGCGGGCGCGTTATGGCGTGACGAGCGGGCATGGTCGAGAGACTGTCAACCTCTATAGGCGGAAGACGCTGACGCCGGCGGCGGCCAGTTCGTCGCGCGGGAACAGGGCTTTCACGTCGGCCAGCACTGGCTGATCGCCGCGCAGCATCGCGCGCAACTGCGGCACGGTCAGCGCGCGGTATTCGCGGTGCGCCACGGCGACAACCAGCGCGTCGAATGGCGCCTCGGTCGCCGGCTCGGCCAGCGCGAAGCCGCATTCGTGCTGCACCTCGGCGGCGTCGGCCCAGGAGTCCATCACGACCACCGTGGTGCCGTGGTCCCGCAGCTCGCGCACGAGGTCCACAACCTTGGAGTTGCGGATGTCCGGGCAGTTTTCCTTGAAGGTGATGCCCAGCACACCCACGCGGCAGCGCGGCACGTCCATGCCCTTTTGCAGCATCAGCTTGACGGTGTTGCGCGCGACGTAGCGGCCCATGTTGTCATTGATGCGGCGGCCCGCCAGGATGACTTGCGGGATGTAGCCGTGCTGCTCGGCCTTGTAGGTCAGGTAATACGGGTCCACGCCAATGCAGTGGCCGCCCACCAGGCCGGGCCGGAAGGGCAGGAAGTTCCACTTGCTGCCTGCCGCGGCCAGCACCTCGGCGGTGTCTATCCCCATGCGGGCGAACAGCACCGAAAGCTCGTTCATCAGTGCGATGTTCAGGTCGCGCTGGGTGTTCTCGATCACCTTGGCGGCCTCGGCCACCTTGATGCTGGGCGCGCGGTGCACGCCAGCGGTGACGACGGACGCGTAGACCTCGGCAACAACGTCCAGCGTGGCGGCGTCGCAGCCCGAAACCACCTTCTTGATGGTCTCGAAGCGGTGCTCGCGGTCGCCGGGGTTGATGCGCTCTGGGCTGTAGCCGCAGAAGAAGTCCACGCCGTGCTTCAGGCCGGAGACCTGCTCCAGCACCGGCACGCAGTCTTCCTCGGTGGCGCCAGGGTACACGGTGGACTCGTAGACGACGATGTCGCCCTTCTTCAGCGCCTGGCCGACGCTTTTCGAGGCCGAGATCAGCGGCGACAGGTCCGGCTTGTTGGCCTTGTCCACCGGGGTGGGCACGGCGACGATGAAGAAGTCCGTGGCGCGCAGGTCGGCGATGTCGGCTGTGTAGCGGATGTCCGCGGCGCGCAGGGCCTCGGGCGTAACTTCACCAGTGCGGTCATGGCCGGCCTTCAGCTCGGCCACGCGGCTGACCTGGATGTCGAAGCCGACCACGTGATGGCTGCGGCCGAAGGCCACGGCCACCGGCAGGCCCACATAGCCCAGACCGACCACGGCAAGTTTGCGATGCATGAGGAAAGTGGCCGAAGCGGCGCCCAGGCGTGTCAAAGCGAGTGATTTTAGGACCGGGCGCTGCGACGCCCCGGTGCCGGCCGCTTAAAATCGCGGGTTCTTCCGGTGGCGCCCCGGCTTGAAGCCCCGCCACCGATCCTGTTGTTCCCCCGCGAGACGCACCCTGCGCCCTCGCCTGCCTGCCCTGTGCCATGAGCCACGACACCCAGCCTCCCGTGCCGCCCGATGACAACCAGCTGATCGCCGAACGCCGCGAGAAACTGGCGGGGATGCGCACGCAGGCCAAGGCCGCCGGCACGGCCGTGTTCCCGAACGACTTCAAGCCCGAGCACCGTGCCGCCGCGCTGCACGAGGCCTACGACAGCCTGGCCAACGAGGCGCTGGAGCCGCAGGCGGTGAAGGTCAGCGTGGCGGGCCGCATGATGCTCAAGCGCGTGATGGGCAAGGCCTGTTTCGCCACGGTGCAGGACGCCACCGGCCGCATCCAGTTCTACATCACGCAGGACGCCGTCGGCCCCGAAGTGCTGGCCGCCTTCAAGCAGTGGGACCTGGGCGACATCCTGGCCTGCGAAGGCACGCTGTTCAAGACCAAGACCGGCGAGCTGTCGGTCAAGGCCACGTCCATCCGCATGCTGACCAAGAGCCTGCGGCCGCTGCCCAGCGACTTCTACGGCATGGCCGACCAGGAGCAGAAGTACCGCCAGCGCTATGTCGACCTGATCACCGACGAAAAGGCGCGCAACCGCTTCGCCGCGCGCAGCAAGGCCCTGAGCTCGATCCGCCAGTTCATGGTGGCCAACCAGTTCATGGAAGTCGAAACGCCGATGCTGCATCCGATCCCGGGTGGCGCGAACGCCCGGCCTTTCGTGACGCACCACAACGCGCTGGACCAGGAAATGTTCCTGCGCATTGCCCCCGAGCTGTACCTGAAGCGCCTGATCGTCGGCGGCTTCGAGCGGGTGTTCGAGATCAACCGCAGCTTCCGCAATGAAGGCATCTCGGTTCGGCACAACCCCGAATTCACGATGATGGAGTTCTACGCGGCCTTCTGGAACCACCACGACCTGATGGACTTCACCGAAGGCGTGCTGCGCCATGCGGCCGAGCAGGCCACCGGCTCGGCCCGCGTGACCTACGCCGGCAAGGAAGTGCACCTGGACCTGCCGTTTGCCCGCCTGTCAGTGCGGGACTCCTTGGTTGCCCACGCCGGGCTGACGGAAGCAGAAGCCGACTCGGCCGAGGCGGTGCATGCCAAGCTCAAGAGCCTGGGCGAAGAGCCGCCCAAGCATTGGGGCCTCAGCGCATTGCAGTTCGGCCTGTTCGAGGCCGCGGTCGAAGAAAAGCTCTGGCAGCCGACCTTCATCATCGACTATCCGGTCGAGGTGAGCCCGCTGGCGCGCGCCTCGGATGCCAACCCAGCCATCACCGAACGTTTCGAGTTGTTCATCACCGGCCGCGAATACGCCAATGGTTTCTCCGAACTGAACGACGCCGAGGACCAGGCCGCACGCTTCCAGTCGCAAGTGGCCAACAAGGACGCGGGCGACGAAGAAGCCATGTTCTATGACGCGGACTTCATCCGCGCGCTGGAATACGGCATGCCGCCGACGGGTGGCTGCGGCATCGGCATCGACCGCCTGATGATGCTGCTGACCGATTCGCCCAGCATCCGCGACGTGATCCTCTTCCCCGCGCTGCGCCGCGAAGGTTAAGAAAGCGCAAGAAGGGAACGCGCGGCGGCGTTTTCGAGTCTGCATTCAGTGCTTTTGCCTTTTGCAGTAGACCTGGGTAAGGACCGATGAACCACAACGCCGACATTGCCACCCCGCTGCTGGCGGAAGAGGCCGCATGGCAAGGCCCGGACGGCCTGGCCGCGCTGGAAGAGAGGCTGTGGCAGGAACTCAGCCTGGCGGCGGCGACCAAGGGCCATGGCTGGCGCATTGCCGCGCTGGCCACCGTCGGGCCGGACGGCCTGCCGGATGCGCGCAACGTGGTGCTGCGCGAGGTGGACCCCGCGATGCGCCGGCTGTGCTTCTTCACCGATGCTCGCGCACCCAAGGTGACTCACCTGCGTCACCAGCCGCAAGCGGTGCTGCTGATGTGGTGCCCGCGCCTGGCCTGGCAACTGCGGTTGACGTTGAATTGCGAGGTGCAGGAGGAAGGCCTGGCTGCCTCTTCGCGCTGGGCCCAGCTGAAGCTGACGCCTGCCGCACTGGACTACCTGTCACAGCGCGCCCCTGGTACCACGCTGGCGCCGCAGGACTTGCCCACCGCGATGGACCCGGCCGCTCTGGCGGCCAGCGCAGCGCTGCAGGCACCCGCGCTCAGCAACCGTGAATACTTTGCGATGGTGATGGGCGAGGTCCGCAAGCTGGACTGGTTGGGCCTGGCACCCGGCGGCCACCGGCGCGCCCAGTTCTCGGCAGGTGCCGAGCCTTGCTGGCTGCAACCGTGACGAAGAAGCCCTGACGGGGCGCCTCGTTCAGAAATCCATCGCCGCCAGCAGCGCGTCGACGTCGTCCTGCTGCATCGCGCGGTCCGGCGTTTGCACGCCTGCCAGCTCGGGCTGCACGATGTCTGCCTCGCTCCAGCCGCTGGGCAGTTCGTCTTCGACGATGTGGCGCAGTTCGGCCTCGGCACGCAGCAGGATGTCGGTGACCTTCTTGATGACCTGGCCGGACAAGTCCTGGAAATCCTGGGCCATCATGATGTCGGTCAGGCAGTCGTTCTGCTGACGGGCGAACTTGGTGGTGTTGTCGACGTAGTCGGCACACATGCGCATCAAGGCCCGCGCCTTTTCGATGGTCATCTCGGGTTGGTCGGCCTGGCGGCGCATCACCGCGGCCAGGTCTTCGCCCCGCTTGACCAGTTGCTCGCAGGCCGGCTTGGCGGCGTCGATGGAGGCCAGCACCTTGTTGGCGGCCTTCTCTGTCATCTTGCCGACATATTCCAGCCGCTCGCAAGCGTCAGGCATTTCGCGGCTGACCTGGCGAAGCTCGGCGGCGACCGGCAGGCGCGAGGCTTGGGGACACGGGGAAGGGATGGCGGCGTGGGCTGCGTCGACCTGCATGGCGATGTTCCAGATCTCAGTCTGATGATGAGTCCTTATCGGCCTCACCCCAGCAGGATTAAGCTGCCGAATTGCAGCATTTCCTGGCCCGCCTTCCCAACCCCCACCAGCGCACCTCAACGGTGCTTGAACGCGGGCTTGCGCTTGGCCAGGAAGGCGTCCATGCCCTCGCGCTGGTCCTCGGTGCCAAACAGCGAATGGAACACCCGGCGTTCGGCCTTCACGCCCGAGGACAGGCCGCTCTCGAAGGCTTCGTTGACCAGCTCCTTGGTCAGCGCGATGCTGGGCGCGCCCAGCGCGTTGATCAGCTCTGCCGTGGCAAAGGCCTCGTCCAGCAGGCCGGCAAGCGGCACGATGCGCGAAACCAGGCCGGCCCGCTCGGCTTCCTCGGCGCCCATCATGCGGCCGGTCAGCAGCATGTCCATGGCCTTGGCCTTGCCGACCGCGCGCGGCAGGCGCTGGGTGCCGCCAGCCCCCGGCACGATGCCCAGCTTGATCTCGGGCTGGCCGAATTTGGCGTTGTCGGCCGCAAGCACGATGTCGCACATCATCGCCACCTCGCAGCCACCGCCCAGCGCAAAGCCGGCCACCGCGGCAATCACCGGCTTCTTCACCTGGCGGATGGTTTCCCAGTTGCGCGAGATGTAACCGGCCTTCCAGGCGTCCATGTGGCCCAGCGTGGCCATCGCGGCAATGTCGGCACCGGCGGCAAATGCCTTTTCGCTGCCGGTGACGATGATGCAGCCAATGCCGTCATCGGCGTCGAAGGCCAGCAGCGCCGCGCCCAGTTCGTCCATGAGCCGGTCGTTCAGCGCATTCATCTGCTTGGGCCGGTTCAGCGTGATCAGCCCGGTCTTCAGCGCGCTCTCGCCGCGCACCTCGGTCATGATGCATTCGTAGTCCATCAGGGTCTCCTGGCTCTTACTCGAAAAACACAAGGCTAGCCGAAGCCAAAGGAATTGAGCGAGGCTTACGTGATCGCCATGCGTGCAGCGCGCCGCGGTCCAGCGCCGGGCCGCCCCAAGCGGACCGCGCAACCCGCTCGGCGGGTGGGCCTGCGTACCCGCAGGACAGGGTGCGTCATTTCGACTGCAGCGGCGAACCTTCGAGCACCATGTCGAGCACGATGTTCGGGTCCTGCTGCATCGTCACCTTGACCGGCAGGTACTGCAGGCTGGGCGCGATCCACATCGTGATCAGCAGCTCGTTGGCCTTGCGGTTCGCCAACTCGGGCTTGAGCATGTAGGCCTGCACCGGGCCCATCGGTAGTTGCAGGATCTCTGGTGGCTGCACGATGTAGCGCCAGACGCCCAGGCGCCGCGTCAGCGCCAGCGGCACCTCCAGCACCTGGCCGGGCTTGAGCAGCTCGGGGTGGGTCAGGAACCACCAGGAGGTCTGCACGAACTGGCTGGACGAGTCCTGCAAGCCAGGCACGACGGCCGCGGTCTTGCCGTTGGTGAACTCCACGCGACCGTTGCGGAACAGCACGGTTTCGCGCCGGGTGGACATCATCAGCGCCTCGGTTTCCTGGTCGAAGCGTTGTGGCACCAGGCCTTCGGGGCCTAGCAACCCGTCGCTGAGCAGGCGGCGCTCGACCAGCCCCGGCACCTTGGCAACCACCCGCACCTGGTAGTGCTCGGCCTGGCGCAGCCATTCGACCCGGGCGCTGCCGTAGATGGGCCGCACGCTGTAGTTGGACAGCGTCAGGTGATAGCTCAGCCGG
>NZ_VIDT01000949.1 GCF_006519715.1 Ideonella azotifigens | reverse complement strand
GCCCGATCCAGGACGCGCTGGCCGCGATGGCGCGTGAACATGGGCTGTGGCTGGTGGGCGGCACGCTGCCGATCCATGGCACGCAGCCGGGCCGCGTGCGCAACGCCTGCTGCGTGTGGAACCCGGATGGCGAGCGGGTCATCCGCTACGACAAGATCCACCTGTTCTCGTTCGACAACGGCAAGGAGCGCTACGACGAAGCGCGTGTGCTGGAGCCCGGCGACACGCCCGCCACCTTCGACGCGAAGGTGGACGGGGTGGACCTGCGCGTGGGCCTGGCCATCTGCTACGACCTGCGCTTCCCCGAGCTTTTCCGCGCGATGATGCAGCCGCTCTGCGACCTGATCGTCGTGCCCGCCGCCTTCACCTACACCACGGGCCGCGACCACTGGGAACTGCTGCTGCGCGCCCGCGCGGTCGAGAACCAGTGCTACGTGCTGGCCAGTGCGCAAGGCGGCGAACACGAAAACGGCCGCCGCACCTGGGGCCACAGCATGGTCATCGACCCCTGGGGCGAAGTCCTGTCCGTCGTCGACGAAGGCCCCGGCATCGCCATCGCCGACCTTGCGCAGACCCGGCGCGACACCGTGCGCGTGCAATTGCCGGCACTGGCGCATCGCAAGCTGTGAACGGCGGCCCGTCAAACAGGTGCCTGATGGCACCGGCCGAAACCGATGGCAGCGCGCAAGGCATGCAGCGCTACTACGCGGCGCGTGCGCCCGAGTACGACCTGGTCTACGAGAAGCCGGAGCGGCAGGCCGACATTGCCCTGCTGCAAGCCGAGCTGCCGAGGCGCTTCGAAGGCTTGCGGGTGCTGGAGGTGGCGTGTGGCACCGGGTTCTGGACCCAGTTCATCGCGCCGGCGGCAAAGCATGTGCTGGCGCTGGATGCGTCACCCGAGACGATGGCGATCGCGCAGCAGCGCGTGGCGCCGGACCGGGTCACGTTCCGCGAGGGCGATGCCTATGCGCTGCCCGAAGACTGGCGCGGGCTGGACGCGGCGTTTGCAGGCTTCTGGTTCTCGCATGTGCCCATCGCGCGCCGCCGCGAATTCCTGCAAGGCCTGCACTGCTGCCTGGCGCCGGGCGCCCGCGTGCTGCTGATCGACAACCAGTTTGTCGCCGGCAGCAACCATGCGATCAGCGAGATCGATGCCGCTGGCGACAGCTACCAGGCGCGTCGGCTGGCCGATGGCTCGACGCACCGGGTGCTGAAGAACTTCCCGAGCCGTGAAGAGCTGGTCGCGCTGATCGATGGCATGGGCAGGCCCTTGCCGAACCCGACAGCGCTGGCCGGGCTGAGCTACTACTGGTGCTTCGAGTACCAGCTGCCGGGCTGAGCGGAGCCCCGTTCAGGCGTCGTCTTCGGTCAGCTGTGCGATGAAGTTGCGGGCGACGCGTTCGGCGCTCTGCACCGCGTCCAGCTCGCTGGGCGCTTCGACCCAACTGCCGACCACGTCTGCCACCGCGCCGGGCGCGGTGTCGAAGTCGGCACCGGCCACCGGGCGGTAGTCGAACACCTTGGCGAAACCTTGCCAGCCACCGTGCCGGTACTCGGCCCGGGCGGCGACGTAGTGGCCCGCGTACGGGCCGGTGATGCGGCGTATGGGCATGGCCGAAGCGTAAGGCATCGAACCCGTTTTGCGATCATGCAAATCGACGGTGAATGCCGGCTGT
>NZ_VIDT01000948.1 GCF_006519715.1 Ideonella azotifigens | reverse complement strand
CGGCCCGAACTCGGTCTTCGCATTGGCCAATGCCTGCCTGTGACCTGGGCCGGCATGGCTGGCGAAATGGCATTTCCTTGATGTGCATCAGCCCGCGTGCCAAAGCCGCGCGCAGGCGCCTGCGCCGAGGGCAAACAGGCCAATTTCTTGCAGCGCGAGACACAGCGGCCCGCGCCGCCGGCATTTGCGCCTCGTGGCGTTCGAACATGCACCGGTGTGCGTCGACATGCATGCACCCGGTGCGCAACCGTGAGTGAGGTGGACCATGGCCCGCACCAGTCAGGAAGATCGCTCCCACGTGGAGCTGATCACGGTTTACGAGATCTGCCGCATCCTGGGCGCCTCGCTGGACCTCAAACGCAGCTTTCGCGAGGTGCTCAACGTGCTGACGGCCCACATCGGACTGTCGCGCGCGATGATCGTGCTGGTCGACGAGGACGACGAGCTGCTGCGGGTGCACAGCGCCGTGGGCCTGGACCGTGAGCAACTGGCGCGCGGTGTCTGGCATCGCGGCGAGGGTGTGATCGGCCGCACCTTCCGCTCCGGCGTGCCGGTCACGGTGCCGGACGTCACCCAGTCGGCCGAATTCATCGACCGCACCGGTGCCTTCAGCCAGCGCGACGGGCAGATGATGTCCTTCCAGGTCGAGCCCATCAAGACCGAGCACACGGTGCTGGGCGTGCTGGCCGCGCAGCGCGAGGTCCAGGGCAATGCGCGCCTGTCGGACGACCAGCGCCTGCTGCACATGGTGGCAGGGCTGCTGGCGCAGGCCATCGTGCTGGCGCGCGCGGTGACCGAGGAGCACCAGCGCCTGCAGACCGAGACCACCCGGTTGCAGAAGGCCCTGGCACCCGAGCCACGAGGCCGCTACGCGCTGGACAACGTGGTGGGCGTGTCCAAGGAAATGCAGCAGGTCTTCGGCGAGGTGCACCAGGCAGCACCCTCGCGCGCCACGGTGCTGTTGCGCGGCGAATCAGGCACCGGAAAAGAGGCGGTGGCGCGGGCCATCCATTTCCTGTCGCCGCGCAAGGATGCGCCCTTCATCAAGGTCAACTGCGCAGCGCTCACCGAGTCGCTGCTGGAGAGCGAGCTGTTCGGCCACGAGCGCGGCGCCTTCACCGGCGCGGTGGGCGACCGGCGCGGCCGTTTCGAGCAGGCCCACACCGGCACGCTGTTCCTCGACGAGGTGGGCGACATCTCGCCCTCGTTCCAGGCCAAGCTGCTGCGCGTGCTGCAGGAGCGAGAGTTCGAGCGCGTGGGCGGCAACCGCTCGATCAAGGTGGACGTGCGGCTGATCTGCGCCACCAACCGCGACCTGGAGAAGATGGTCAAGCGCGGCGAGTACCGGGCTGACCTCTACTACCGCATCAACGTCGTCTCCATCTTCCTGCCGCCGCTGCGCGACCGCCGCGACGACATTGCCCCGCTGGTCGCCCACTTCGTGGAGCGCTACAACAAGGACAACCGCCGCAAGCTCAAGATCGCACCGGACGCGATGGAGGTGCTGACGCATTGCTACTGGCCAGGCAACGTCCGCGAGCTGGAGAACTGCATCGAGCGCACCGCCACAATGGTGCAGGGCGAGGTGATCCGCGGCCTGGCTTTCCCGTGCCGGCACAACCGCTGCCTGACCCAGACCCTGCATCACCTGGACAAGGACGATGCCGTGGCGCCTAT
>NZ_VIDT01000947.1 GCF_006519715.1 Ideonella azotifigens | reverse complement strand
CTAGCGCACCCGGCTTCGCGGGTACGCGAAGCCACCCGCCGGGCGGGTTGCGGGGCCGCTTGGGAGCGGCCCGGCGCTGGCCCCGCAGGATGGGGCGCCCAGTTTGGAGCTTCTTTCAGCCCTGCGCCTGCAGCCGGTGCAGGAAGGCGATCAGGCCGCGCATGTAGGTCAGCTGATCGTCGTACATCGCCATGTGGCTGCCTTCGGGGCAATGCAGGTACTCGCCCCGAGGAAGCTGCTGCGCCATGGCCTCGACATGCGCCGGGTCCATGGTGTCGTACGCGCTGCCGATGGTCAGGGTGGGCACCTGGATGCGCTGGAGGTCATCAAAGCGGTCCCATTCAACCAGCTTGCCGCTGGCGCCCAGCTCGCTGGGGCCTTGCATGGGGATGTAGACCGACTGGTTGATGTGCGCAAACGCGCGGTTGACCGGATCGGGCCATGCCTCGGCCGGGCGGCGCAGGATGTGGAACACATAGTGATGCGCCATCAGCAGACCCATGTAGCGCGGGTTCGCATAGTCCTGCGCCGCCTCCAGCGCCTGGATCTCGGCCAGCACAGCCGGGTCGATCTGCGGCATCAGCACCTTGCGGGCATAGTCGTTGTAGGCCGGGAAGCTGGCCATCATGTTGGAGATCACCAGGCCCTTCAGGTGCTGCTGATGGGCCAGCGCGTATTCGATGGCCAGCACACCACCCCAGGAATGGCCCAGCAGCACGAAGTTGCTGGCGTCCAGGCCCAGGGCCTGGCGCACCTGTTCGACTTCATCGACAAAACGGGCGGTGTCCCACAGCGCGGGGTCGGTGGGCTGGTCGCTGCGGTGTGAACCCAGCTGGTCGTAGTAGTAATACTCGATGCCGGCCTCCGGCAGGAAGCTGTCGAAGGCCTCGAAATACTCGTGGGTGGCACCCGGGCCGCCGTGTAAGAGCAGCAGCTTGAGTTGCGGGTTGTGGCCCACCCGCTTGGTCCAGACCTTGAAGGTCCCGCTGGGCGTGGTCACGGGGATCAGACGAGCGCCGCCGGACCAGGCGTCTTCGCGATCAGACACATGCAGGTAGCTGGCCAGATCGGCAGCGGCGGCGTTCGACGACATCACGGGCTCCAGGTTGGACCGCCCCGGAAACCGGGCGGCAGGCAACCATGGTAGACGCCCGACCCATCACGCCCAAGCAGGCTGCGACAAAGTCGGTCCATCTGCGTGTGCCCCCTGACCAGGATGGTCACCTCGCAGACCCGGCCAAGAAGGTTACATGTTGGCGAGTCAGCACTTGCGCCGAATGCAGTTTCCCAGGAGAACCATTGCATGGGACGTTCCGCATGGATGTTACGGCGCGCTAAACCACGATCCCAACCGGTTCCACTGGCGTTTTTCTTGCAGTTCAAGGCCCCATCGAGGCAGCGACGCGCCGCAGGCCCTTTTCGACGAGGGCATGTGACGCATCGCGTCCATTCCACAAGACCAAGTCAGAGCGAACGCCATGCGCAGTCCCGGTTCCCCCTTGCCCACGCCGACCCCCTGCCCCACCCCTCAACCGCCGTCACCATCTCCGCTGCGCTCCTCGCTCACGCTGGGCCTGATGTTCAGCGCTGCACTGGGGCTTGCTGCCTGCGGTGGTGGGAGTGGGGGTGGAACGGACACCGTCGGCAGTCCGCCCACCGCCAACGAGCCGGCGCCGCC
>NZ_VIDT01000946.1 GCF_006519715.1 Ideonella azotifigens | reverse complement strand
GCCAGGCCACCGACATGCCAGTGCGCCTGGTAGCGGCGGTTCAGCGGCTCGGCCCAGAGG
The DNA here is from genome assembly GCF_006519715.1 of Ideonella azotifigens. GTDB lineage: Bacteria > Pseudomonadota > Gammaproteobacteria > Burkholderiales > Burkholderiaceae_C > Ideonella > Ideonella azotifigens. The sequence continues at coordinate 1,624 of NZ_VIDT01000946.1, read as the reverse complement.
CTGTTCAGCGCGTCTTCAAGCAGCAGGGCGAAGCTGGCCAGGCGGTGCACAGGCCGGCCCAGCGAGCGGGGGTCCAGCACCGCATGCGTGGCAACACGGGCAGGCTCGGACACGGGCGGAATGGCGTTCAAGGGCATGGCGGCTGTGGCAATGAAGAAGATCGATGGCGCCGCGCGAGAAACTCGCTGCGACCTGCCGGCTTGTGGCCGACATCTCGTTGCCAGGCATATTAGAGGCAGACCGCCAAACCACGCCGACGACAAGCAGGGTTTTCGCCTGCTATTTCACGGCCAGCGCATTCCATACTCGCCGAGCACCCATCCAGCCCCTTTGTGAATAGTTTCCCATCTGGGGGTGGCAGTTAACTGACTCTGTCAGATATGCGACAGACGTCCCTCGATTGGTGCATCGAGATAACACAGGCTGGTGAGCGATCCATTCACCTCGACCACGAGATTTGCAGGCCTTGCTGTGAAACACATCACGGAACAGTTCGGTGCAGTGCAGCATGCCCTTGTTTCCAGATGTGATGCACCTGCAGAATGGAAGCAACAACTTAGGGCACACCCGAGCGAAAGCCGGGGTCGCAAAGCTTCCGGTCTGTCGTTCCTGGCGTTCTTCGCCAGGGGCCACGATAGCGGGGCCGCCAAACCGGCAGAGGGCCAGCGCGCAAGCGCGATGCCCTCGTGCCTGGCTCACGCCATGCGTGGCCGCCTCCTGGGGCAGCCACGCAGGTTTGTCTGTCGTCATCCGTGTGATGGCGGCGCGCGTCCCCGCGTGCATACCGGGTGACCTGAGTTCGACCGCATCGGCAGCACTGTGCCGAGTCACCTCAGGAAAGGACGCGCCATGACCCCTACCGCCGCTCACTTCAGCAGTGCCGCACCCCGACAGACGGGCTGCGGCCGCAGCGCTTGCGCGTCTGTCAGGCCGAGGGTCGAAGCGTGTCGGTCGTGTGACGTACCGCACGGAAAAGCGCCGTGTTTCCACCCTTCACTTTGCTTTGAGCAGACCGAAATCCTGAGGGATGATGCACTGCATCAAACATAAGAAACACGTCATGTTGGGAACCAATCAAACACTTCGCACCCTGCCTGCCTGATCTTTTCAAGACAGGCGCGCCGCGCAATTTCCGTTCCGCAGATTTCATCATTCGATATTGATGATCGAGTTTGGCGGAGCTTTGCCTGGATGGTTGAAAACCTCGGGCCGACATTCCATACCAAGACAGTTTCATGACCGTCAACATGCTGGTTTCAATGCAGGCCGACCTGAGTCAGATCAAGACCCAGCTGGATACCCTGCAAACGACCTCGCCGATTCTCCCGGCGCAGGCCTCGGGTGAATCTTCGCAGGGCGATTCCTTCCTGCACGCGATGCTGGACGCCGCGCACGGCGTGGACGGCCAGGAGCAGCAGGCGCGCCAACGCATCGAGGCGGTCGAGAGCGGCCAGTCCGACGACCTGGTGGGCGCGATGGTCGCCAGCCAGGAGGCCAGCCTGTCGTTCTCCATGCTCATGCAGGTGCGCAACAAGGTGATGGGCGCGGTCGACGAAATCATCAAGCTGCCGCTGTGAGCCGGACATGAGCGCACTGACCGGCTTCCCTCCCCTGTTCGCCCGCC